>VBJK01000574.1 GCA_005879655.1 Chloroflexota bacterium
CATTGTCTGTATCCGCCTTTCTGTTTTCTGTAAGTGGCTGTGCAAAGGTTGAATGAAACGAGGCGACAGCAGTTGAGTAGCCGGTAGTCCTTCCAAGCGAATAGAAAAGGAGATCTCTATTCGTCAGACTGCCAAGAACTTCGAGCGTTTGCTCTCTGTCTTGAGGAAAAGTAGCCTTGAGCTTCTCCATAACCTCTACGGTCATTTGTGGATTAACAAAGAGTGCGAAGTCTCCTGTGTGGTTGTGCATGGTGTTTCTCTCTTTCACAGCCAGTCGATGTCATCATCGGGCGTATCAACTTCTGGACCAGGGCTACGCAGCATCCAGAGAGGGACGCCAAAGCGGCGAGCCGTCTCTTTATGCTCAGCATCAATGCGTAAAGCCAGGAGTTGTTCGTAAGAAGTGAGTGGCTCGACTGACTCAGCCGTCCTATCTTGTGGCTGTTGCGCATGTGTGGGTTGCTCGACTGGCATAGCTATTGATCCTTTCGGGTATAGAAGCGGGACCACCAGTGGTCCAGAAGAACCGGTTCCCCGTTGATAGCGCGACGAAAGAGGTGCAGGGCAAGCACGATGTTTTTGGGGAGATCAGCACAGGTCTCACACAGAAGATGGGTCTGTTCCTCTTGCCAGGCTCCATTGGCATCTAGAAGGGAGAGAAAACGTTTCCCGTAGTGCTTTATACAAACGGCATTGCCACAACCAGTACAAAAGATGCTGGTCTTTACGTTGCAAAAGCCGAGATCGCCATTTTGCAGATGGACCTGCTGCATACACGGGCAAGGCTGATCATGGCTATGTGGGACAGCAAGCATGGGGAGCAGGATGATCGTGTCACGGGTCATGGTACCATCCATGTGGTGCTGCGAAAGCGTCGGGTCGCAACGGTGAGGCTGCTGCTCCGGCGTGTGGCTTGTGGCGTGGTACAGTGGTCGCTTTTCTGACATTGGGCTAGTTTCCTTTCTGATTTGAACGATTGTTCTGATTGACTTGATCTTGGCTTTGCTGTAAGATTGATAAGCCATCTGCACGAGAGGCCGAGTGGAGGGTGTGTTGTCTTGGCAGGCTGGCACACGCTCCACCGCACTACAATACTGCTTCACGAGCTTCAACATCTTCTTGCGGGACTATCGCTAGTGGTTGCACTTTCCTCTCGACGATACGCACTTCTAAAACATCTGCAAGATCCATAAGGCGATAGACCGCTCGTTTACGCCCTGGCAGGTAGTACTCGGTGAGTAACGGAAGAACGTTACTCTTGCAGGTGCCGCGCGAGATTTGGAGCATCTCTGCTACTTCCGTAGCAGTAATGTAGTCGACTCTGTCATACGTGATCAATGGAACTATCCTAGACTCCTCAACGGGCTAAAACCAGACGATAAAGCGCTCAATGTGACGTTACTGTTGTGATTGCTTCGATGATGCTCTGATGGATCTTGGTATCGCGTCCATCGTCGTCCCCAATCTGCTGAATGCTGTTCTGGACTGCCTGGTCATACGCTTGAAGATCAGCAATGTCCAGAGTGCCATTTTGCACTTGGTTCACATAAAATTCCGTGTACTCATTTTGAAACGGTGGCATAGTCTAAAACCTTTCTGCACTTGCGTGCATGTTCAATTTTCAAGCCCCATCGGCTCGCGCCTGATCATCGTTCGCCCTTGTGACTCGATGATCAGAAACCAGACGATAAGTCATGGGAATAAAAACTTCAGCGAGGTCGGCATCCAACCGGCCTTTGGGGGCTTGCACCCACGCCTGCTATGCTGCATGGCCTATGCGTTGTGACGATGTACCGCTAATTCCGTGTAACACGGACTCCTGTAAATTCTTCGGCTTACCGAAAAACTGCATTGCTGCCAGGACAACCCACGAGGGGCTACATCGCTTGCTGTCGCCATAAATCCGTTAGTCGATAAGACCTTCCTTTTCAAAATCTTTGAGTCTCACTAAGAATATGCGGTACGTATACCGCGTGATATTTTAAAACGCTTTGCTACTGCTGAAGCCGTTACGTATTGCTCTCCATCATATTCGATCAGACTGACTCTGCTTTCGTGCATTGCAACTACGGTGTACTACTTGCCCTGTTGTGATAGAATACTAACGTCATCTATCCTCAGTAATTGCAATACTGGCGATATTTTGGCGACAATTCTAGTATAGGCGATATTTATAGCTTTGTCAAGGGCCGTATTGTTGTAAATATTGTCAAAATTTGATATCTTATGGCAAGCAAACTGAAAGAAATTAGGAGAGGTAAGGGAGTAGGATGGAAGGATTTTACACCGCAAAAGAAGCGAGAACAAAATTAGGGGTGACAGAGGATAAATTCCAGTATATGGTGAGAACTGAACAGATAAGAAAGATCGTCTTACCTGGCAGAAAATATGGAATGTACTCACAATCCGAAATTGATGAATTGTCGGCAGCATTGACAGGTTTCGTACAGGAATATAACAAAGACAAGCCCAAACAAACTTTCCGCACTGCACGCCCAGAAGACGCCGAAGAGATGCATAACTTGGGACAGCGCGTCATGGAACAAAGTGGCGGTTATGGTATTCCTCCTGAAAATCTCATTCCGTTCCTAAGCATGCCTAATTCAGAAATAGGTCATGTTCTGATAAGGGAGCATCACATTGTGGGTTACTTCACAATTGTTCCACTTTATCATGACAAGCTTATGCAAAGGATGCGAGAAGAAACAACAATAAGCCAAATAAAACCAGAAGAATTAGCATCCTTTGAACCAGGGAGACCAATAGACTGCTTTGTGTGGGAGGTCATTGTAGATCCTGAACAGAAACATGTAGCGGCATACCTTATAGGTAAGATACTCACCTTCTTTCATACACTCGGTAAACGGGGTGCCGTAAACTGGGTATGCAGCTAATGAGCCTGCCAAGCGTCCGACCAAATAACATGCCGTTCGGAACGAAAATACAAGAACACAAAAACTGGCTCACAAAGAACTACATCCAAGCCATCAAAAGTTATAAAAAACGCCAGCAACGGTTACATAGCGGTGCAGATGTTCCTGTTAAAGGAGACGACGACTAGTTTACTCACATCGACATTTCCAGTTTTGACAATATTTACAACAATATGGCCCTTGACAAAGCTATAAATATCGCCTATACTAGAATTGTCGCCAAAATATCGCCAGTATTGCAATTACTGAGGATAATGTAAGGAGGCAGCAGCCCATGCAACTCACCGAAAGGCACGTGATAGATTGCAGTGATCCACGCTACCAGGCCATTGATGCAGCATCCTTTGCCTCCAAGAACCTGTACAATGCCACGCTGTACATCGTGCGGCAGATCTTCATAGGAGAAGGGGAGTACCTCAACTATAACACGATGGACAAGATCATGCAGAAGCACGAGGCATACAGGGGACTGCCAACCAAGGTAGCGCAAATGGTGGTAAAACAGGTGCATGAGGCATGGATAAGCTACTTTAAGGCGTGTGCAGAGTACAGGGAAGAGCCTTCGAAGTTTAAGGCGCGTCCGAAGTTGCCAGGATACAAGGAGAAGACAAGCGGGCGCAATCTGCTTCAATACAACATACAGGCGATAAGCCGTGGGAAGAAAACGTTAGATCGTGGTATCATTAAGCCGTCACAGCTTGGAATAACGGTGAAGACAAGGCAATCGCCATCGAGCATCAATGAAGTGCGCATCGCCCCAAAGAAGGGGTTCTACGTAGTAGAGGTGGTGTATACGAAAGAAGAGAAGCAAGAGCAACTGAATGACAAGTATATCGCTGGTATAGATTTGGGTGTGAACAATCTTGTGGCGCTAACCTCAAACAAGCCCGCATTCCAAGCGGTAGTCGTTAACGGGCGTCCAGTAAAGAGCATAAACCAATTCTATAACAAGCGAAAAGCAGAGTTACAAAAGGCATTGGGGCATACGGGCACAACCAGACGCATGGAGAGAATGACGAACAAGCGAACCC
>VBJK01000124.1 GCA_005879655.1 Chloroflexota bacterium
TTTGGGTGTAATAAAAGCCATCCGCCAGGGTGCCCATAAATTCTCCATACAAATCCTCAAAAAGAAACACGTTGTGCGTTGTCCCAACGTTTCTACAAGAAGAGCCTGGGAGAGCGCACAACGCGCTGATTAAAGTTCTTGCAATTGTGCTGCTTGGGTTGCCTTCGCTTGCGGCGTAATCGTCACCCACTGCTCAGCCCACACATGAAGTGCATCGATCGCAGGCTTAAGAGCATGACCCTTCGTCGTCAGCTCATATTCGACACGTACCGGAATCTGAGGATACACGGTGCGTTGTACAATGCCTTCGACTTCCAATTCGCGCAATCGATCACTTAAGACACGATCAGAAAGACCTTCGACCAACGATGTGAGTTCACAAAAACGCCGTGGACCCTTCATCAAAGCGTTGATCAGCAAACCGGTCCAACGCTTGCCTAGTATTTGCATGGCATGCTCATAGCGAGGACAGGTCTCAATGAGAGAAGATGGTAATGTTGGTGATGCTGGGGGCTTCGTTGCCATGTGTTTGCCTGCCATTTCGGATACGGTTGAGAAAAGTTAAATAAGGTAGAAATTGTGCTAGTCTGGCCTCAGTATACCATGCTAGCCTCTCTAAGGCAAGTAGTGGTACGCGTAAAAAGTAAGTGCATCTTTTTGTCACATTTTTGGCGCATTTTGCGATTGCCTATTTTGCTGAAATAGGTGCTAAATGAATATTTCAAGAGGAAAACGCATGAACGAACAAGAGGATATCATTCAGATACGCAGAGCAACAGCAGATGATGTTTTATCGATTGCCACTGTGTTACATACCGCATTTATAGAATATGAGCATTACTACACCCATGAAGCATTTGCTGCTACGACGCCATCAGCAGAAGGCATTCGCCAACGTATGAGCGAAGGACCGACCTGGGTTGCGCTACACAATGAGTGCATTATAGGCACGGTCTCCGCAGTTGTGAAAGGGCCGCTGTGTTATGTGCGAGGTATGGCTATCTTGCCAACTGCACGAGGACAACGCATTGGTGCGCGCCTGCTTGAGCATGTGGAGCAGTTTGCTGCTGAGCAGGGTGCTGATCGGTTGTATTTGAGTACTGCGCTTTTTTTAGAACGAGCTGTTTGCTTGTACGAGCGCTGTGGGTTTGAGCGGAGCGAAGAAGAAGGGGCACTGGAGTTGTTTGGGACTCCAGTGTTTATGATGGTGAAGAGACTCGGCCTTTGACAACTCCTCCCAACCCGCAATACACTACAGCCACCATGCTCAACATCACCATCGATACACAGCTTAATACCTTCCACCTCAACGCTGCATTTACCGCCGAAATGGGCAAAACAACCGTGCTACTGGGCGAGAGCGGAGCTGGCAAGAGCACGATACTACGTGTACTGGCAGGTTTATTGCAGCCAGAACAGGGACACATCTCGCTCAATGGCGTGACATACTTCGATAGTCAGCGGCATATTAGCGTGCCACCGCAGGAGCGTCCATTTGGCTATGTCTTTCAGGATTATGTGCTCTTTCCGCATCTGAACGTCTTTGAAAATGTGGCCTTTGGGTTGCGGGCACAGCATTTTGCACGTATAGTGGTTCGTCGGCGTGTGGCAGAGGCGTTGGAGCGTGTATGCCTGGTTGGTTTTGATCAACGGCGTCCGGCGCAATTATCTGGCGGACAGCAACAGCGCGTAGCTATTGCACGGGCATTAGCCTTGCAGCCGGAGCTATTATTGCTTGACGAGCCGCTTGCGGCGCTGGATGTACAAACGCGGCGTGAGGTGCGACAAGAGTTACGCTGCATTCTGCTGGAAGTGGGTATTACTACTGTGATGGTGACGCATCACTATCTGGAGGCATTACTGTTTGGGCAGCAAATTCTAGTGCTCGATCAGGGCCGTGTGGTTCAGCAGGGTGGGCAGCGCGAACTGCTGGCTTATCCACGCTCTTCTTATATCGCTGAATTGATCGGGGTGAACTTTTTTCAAGGTGACATCCTTGGCTATGAAGCAGATCTGACATGCATCATTCGACTCAAAGGTGGAGGCGAAGCTATTGATGTGTTAGCAAGGCTGAGGGAACATGAGCAGTCCACAGAGAAGCGTCCTGCACCTGGAGCTGAGGCGTTTGTGGTTGTTGATCCGTGCAACGTCACGCTTTACCAGACTCCGCCAGACAGCTCGGCACGCAATCTGTTTTGTGGCAGGATTGTGCAGGTCTTGCGTTTACGTGCCAATGGGATTGTAGGTGGAGATGGGCATGTACGCGTCAGTATTGCACTCGATGATGCCGCGCCACCCTTGATTGCAGAAGTAACTGAGGCATCGGCACAACGTATGGAGCTGCATGAGGGGAAGCTGGTCTATGCGACGTTTAAGGCTAGTGAGGCTAGCGCTTATATGTAAGTGCATCCCTTTTGTCGCCTTATACTTGCGGAAGCGCAGTGGGTCATCGTCGAGAATCTCCTGTAGCCTCTCCTCCGATGCTGCAAGCGTCTCTTTGAGGTCTGGATAGCCATCCGAAGCCAGCACAATCGTCTGTATATCGGTTGGTAGGGGTTGGATTAAAATCTTATGCCAAAGAGACCACCTGTCTCGTTCGCATCTGTAAGGCGAACAGGTAATATATATTTGTTGAGATCAAAATCATCAAAGAATTCTCGTGGTAGAGCATCGGAATTCATAGTGACAACATATTGAAAGTTCAAATCACGCGCAGCCTTCTCTCCGACTTGAAGAGCTTTGGCAATCTGGCGCTCATCTACACCATCAAAAAGATGACTATCATGGACAAGAAAACCAGGTCCAGTCTGTCTTTCCGCACAAAGCTGCATCAACATCATATCAAAGCAAAAAATCTGCATATTATTAATGCCACCACTCTTTTCGCCACTAATACTAACATCAAACCGAGGGCCATTTGAGGAAGCAGAAATGGTAAGATTGCCTGGATTCTCATATAATGCACTCGAAAATTTGCCAAAAGCGAGAATGGCATCTCGTAATACTTCTGCTTGTTCATGATAATCCTGGCGCAGACGTACCTCTAGCTGGTTTCGCTCAAACTCGAGTTCATTGCGCTCGCTCTCAAGGCGTTCAGCAGTGATAAATCTCTGACGAAGTAACTCTGTCTTAGCCTCCTGTGCCGATAGCTCTGATTGCAATTTTGTAAACTGATCCAATGCTCCATGTGATCGCAGAATAGCCATAATTCTAGCAAGCCTGGTATTTATTTCTTGCATGCGTTGATCTCGAACTCGTATTCTCTGTCTAGCTGCCGTAACTTCATTTCCAACATAGGACTTGCGATTGGCAATAATGGATTCGTGAAACAGTCTGACTTCTTCAAAACGCCGGAGAGTGGTGTTAGGAAGTAGAACTCCTGCTTCCTCGTAAAGGCGCTCAAGATCGGTGAAAGCAGGTTCAGCCTCTTGATTTAAAGCTTCTTGTAGTTCAGAAAGCAATAAGTGATCCGTAGTATTTTCATCGGCTAATGTCCCCAATTCACGCGTTAGCTGGTTAGCTTCTTGCTCCAGATTATGATACTCTGGAAGAATTTGATAGTTAGTTACATGTTCTCTTAGCTGAAACAAACGGTTTTCAGTTAACATGAGCGATGTCCGAAGTTCTGCCGCATTTCCTATAAAGTTGTCAAGCGCTCCCTCTTTAGCTGCTTTCTGTAATTCTTTCAAGGATCTTTCCCTGTCACGCACGTATTGCCACTGTTGAGGAATAGTCCAATCAAGCCCTAATAAATAAGATATCGATACTTGCTGATCCCATAACTGTTGCAGAGTATTCTGCTTTATCGGAGAGAGGAATCCTCCAGCTGATTTGCGGCGAACAAAATAAGAGAAAAGAGAGCGAAAGGATGGAGCAGATTTAGCAGCTTGTACCTTTTCCGACAAACCAAACATAAGTTTACCAAGGACTATTTTCCATTCATTATTGGAAAGAGAGATGGGAAGATCTGCTGTGCTAAATAAACTGTGTATGTTTGATTTGATTGGCCAGTCCTCGCTCTTGGTACCCTGAACAATTACCCCCTCTGGGGCTTTTCCTGAGCGTCTTACGTGCCTACGTGCTTGGCCTAGATCAAATTCCATGCTAAAAGAATATGATTTCAATGCCTTTGTAAAAATAGGATCAGGCTTAGCTCCTAGTAAAAAATGGATCAACTCGGTCAGGCTAGACTTACCTGCACCATTGCGAGTCTGTTTTTCAGTTGCTCCTGGACTCTTATCGGCCAAAAGTATATTCAATCCTTGCCGAAATTGGAGGTTCTTGAAGGTAGGCATATCGCTGGATATCTGATAAATCATCGATTAGCCCTCCGTATTCTGCCATGATCCATTTCTATACTACCCAACATATAAAGAAGATCTAAGGTCAATATAAACCAGTCATAATTTATTATTCGTGTTGATGAGCGTTCACTCATCACACGGTTTAGCTCATTCCATAGGCGCGATACGGTTTTTGGCTCTGTGAGTAGACTTAGTATCTCTGCTCCAATAGTGATCATAGCTCGTTCTGAGCCAAGTCGTTTTGTAGGAAGAATCATACTATAACCTCTCCAGATGATCGCTCGAAAATCTCGCACTGCTCAAAGAGATAGGCAAGCACCGCTAACACGGCTGCCTGATAGCGAGGAGGTTTCAGATCTTGTCCTGCTGCAAATTTCTGCAATTCAAAGAATATTGTATCAGCCTCCATATCCAACTCCTTACATTGTCTATATTGCTCGTTGAAGGCTGACGCTATCTCATCGCCGTACTGAGGATCAGGATGATTATTAAAGAAATTTCCTACAAGATCAGCTTTCTGCATACCCCAAGTAAGTAGGGTTTGCGTATCTTCGGATAAACGATTGAATTTCAATTTATCAGGTGGAACGGGCCTTATGTCCTGGAATGGAGATAAGTCTTGCCGAGCAATATTGGTTAAAACCTCCTTAATATTTTCGTATCTTAACTCTTGCATATCTCCAGTTGAAGGAGCGTAACCTCCTAGAAGTGGAGCAAGGTCAACTTCGGGCAAATTAAATATCTTTCGGCGTAACTCCTCAAATCCCCAAGAGCCTATAATTATAGGACGATGAAGAGTAGTCAGTTCGTTTATCTTTTTTACGATATGAGGTCCTAGACCATCCTTCGCATTATGAACAAATACCCATTTATCAAAATCGTGCCTCCAATAGTCTAAAGCACCATAGAAATCTTCATCAATTTTAGCAATAGCATCACTTGCTGTCATCTCATTGGGAGCATATACCTGGAATAATGCACGACTTGATCGTAAGTATCCATCGTTTTTTTTATCTCCGTCCCTTCCCCAAGGACGAACTCGCTGGAAATCACCAGGATGACATTTCTCCATTATCTCCGAAAAAAGATCTTGGAATGCATTGCCACGTTTCTCCATGTAAGCAACTTTAAATAACAGTTCATAATACGCCCTTGTCTGCCTATCCATGCTATCATCTCCTGAGCAAGCATAATATCCCTGTACTTTTGCACATGGTACTATGTCAATGCCTTATTGTAAAACATATTTTCTAATACAGCAAGCCACCGAACGCTAATTTGCGATATTATAACACTGGTGAATTAAATTCTGTAGATAGTCCAAGGAAAAGGCAAAAGAATGCATTGGCACGGCTGAGGGAGCACGAGCAGGCCACGGAGAAACGTCCTGCACCTGGAGCTGAGGCGTTTGTGGTTGTTGATCCGTGCAACGTCACGCTTTACCAAGCTGCGCCAGATAGCTCGGCACGCAATGTCTTTCCTTGAGCGCGTACGCCTGATTGGTTTTGATCAGCGGCGTCCGGCGCAACTGTCGGGAGGGCAGCAAGTTGCACCTAGACTCGTGTGGTATGTTATAGAGAGAAATCGTGCCATTGGAAATTGCCATTGTCATAAAAAAAGAGCATATAGAGCAATTTCATATATAAAAATAGCGCAGCAAGAACTATAGTAATGAAGTCAGGAGGGAAGAAAAGATGAGTAGAATAACCACCAAAGGAATCTGCCAGCTTTGCCATACCGTACTGAGTAAATCCGGCATGACCAGACACTTGGCAACATGTCTCCAGAAAGAGGCAGATACTACAAACGCCAAAAAAGCAAAAAAGACCACTAAGTTGCTGCATCTACAGGTGGAAGGACGTGACCAACCGCAGTATTGGATGCATCTAGAATTATCGGCTGATGCGACGTTGCAAACTTTAGATGATTTTCTGAGAAGAACCTGGTTGGAGTGCTGCGGGCACCTGAGCAAATTTGAGATTGGCGGAGTCTCCTATTCCTCTTATCCAGATCCAGAGTTCGGCGATAAGAGTATGCGTGTGAAGGCAGGGACCGTGTTGCATGCGGGTGAGCAGTTTTTGCACGAGTATGATTTCGGTACGACGACGGAGCTACGCCTGAAGGTGGTGGGAGAGCGAGAAGGGCAGGCGAAAGGGAAAGCTATCCAGGTTCTCGCCAGGAATGAGCCACCGCAGATTGTCTGTAAGGAATGTGGTAAACCTGCTACTGAGGTGTGCACTGAGTGTATTTATGATGAGGGTGGCGGTTGGCTGTGCGAGACGTGTGCGGAGGAGCATGCGTGTGGCGAGGATATGCTGCTGCCAGTGGTGAACTCGCCACGGGTGGGTATGTGTGGGTATACTGGATAAAGTCATGATCCTTTTCCAATGTCATAGTCACTCATAGGGAACCAGCGTACGACGGTGAAAATTTTCTCTTCCCAAAAAACCTTGGAAGGCATATTCCATCTGCTTATCAGCCAGCAGAAAAATACAGTCTTTTTCTATCTTCCTCATATATCCAATACCCCAGCGGCAAAGAGTGACCCCAGATCGATACCACCATGCCAATCACGCAAACGCGGGTGCTGATCACCAGGAATAGCTTCCATACCACCATCACCATCCTTGCACATCACAATCAAGTTCGCCAGATCAGTATGGGCTAACACAATGGGCGAGTGTGTTGAGAGCCATACCTGCGAATCGTAGAGGGAGCTGAGCGATTGCAAGACTGCTTCAATCGCGCGTGGATGGATACCATTCTTCGGCTCTTCCAGGCAAACGAGGCGCGGTGGATTGCTCAGGTAAGGCAAAATGGTCAGTGCTAAGATAGAAAGTGTACCACCAGAGAGGCCCGAAGACGTAACAGTATAGCCTCCTTGATAGTCAACCCGCAAGTATGCATGAGCATCGTCTTCGCGCCTGACAGCATCAATGGCTGTAATATTGGGTAGTGCAGTTTGAACATGTTCTACCCAGGCGGCAAGCATATCTGGGTGTTCCTGCTTTAGATTGAGTACCATCCAGGGTAGATTGGCTGCATCAGGGCGTATGGTTTTCGGTTGACCCGGTGGACAAGCCTGGCGGAGCGCTTGAATGTTGGGAACGTAGGTAACAATCTTCTCTTTCAGCAACTCAATAAACCAGATGGTAGCTGGGAAAAGGGAAGTATCCAGTGGCAGGTTAGCTAACGCTAGCTTGCTTGGTTCCAGACGTAGCGAAAATTGTCTCCGTTTCCGCACAGACCTGTTTTCAGGGTATATCAAGGTGGATGTGTTGTGGCGTTCAATTACCGATTTGAACCGTCGCATTCTACGTATGGCAATGCCTTTTTCGTTTCTCGTAATAGTTTCAGTACCAAGAGAAAGTACTTCCCTAACAACATGAAGGTCCGTTTCATTAAACATTTGAAAACGGATTGCATAGCGCACGATGTGAGGTTGCTGAGTACGAGTCTGCTCAACGTTAGTTGGCGCATCTTCTACCAGGAACGCTGCGATATCTGGTGGTAAAGTCGCTTCCAGCACAAAGCCAAAATCACCGCCCCGATAGCAATGTGTCAGTTCGTTTAAGCTTTGTGCTCTGGCTGTTCCTAGAGATGGCATGGTTTCGAGAAACGCTGGCAACATGCCATATCTCAACATATCAGCGAAGAGTTGTGGAATATCGAGGAGCGTACTTTTGCCGCTACCGTTCGCGCCCGCCAACACATTATAGCTGCCCCAACGAACATTAAGATCACGAAAGCAGCGATAGCGTAGCGCTCGTATTCTCGATAACATCAGCGCTACTCTCCTGGCTCAGAGTAGCGTCGGTGTGCCTTGACCATATTCTACTTCCAACCTTCTGATAAGCACTACAATATAATTAAGAGTGATACGTTTCCGCTACACATCCAAATTCGCACTCTTCGCATGACTCTCAATAAACCTCCGACGCGGCGCAACGTCATCGCCCATCAGCATACTGAACGTCTTATCAGCCTCAATTGCCTCCTCAATCATCACTTTCAGGATCGTGCGGCGGCTGGGGTCCATCGTCGTCTCCCACAGCGTCTCAGGATTCATCTCACCGAGACCTTTGTAGCGTCCAACCTCCGGCTCCTTGCCATTGTGCGAAGTTTTATACTCAGCCACCAGTGCATCACGCTCCTCTTCAGTGTAGACGTAGTGTACCTGCTTACTACCCATCTTCACATGGAAGAGTGGCGGCTGCGCAATGTAGAGGTGCCCATTCTGGATAATCTGCGGCATATGGCGGAAGAAGAATGTGAGCAATAATGTACGAATATGCGCGCCATCAACGTCAGCGTCACACATAATCACAATACGCCCATAGCGCAACTTCGCAATATTGAAGTGCTCATCAATGCCGACACCAGTGGCCGTAATGATATTTTTGACTTCATCATTTTTAAGGATTTTATCCAGCCCGACGCGTTCGACGTTGAGGATTTTACCACGTAAGGGGAGGATGGCTTGAAAATGCCGGTCACGACCTTGTTTTGCGCTATTGTGTACAAAAACACCATTTGCTAGTGCAAAGTTATGTGTACCAGGGACCTCGACATCATACACGTCAACCAGTTCTTCTAACGGCTCTATTGCTACAATACGGTGGTTGTATTTGGCAACTGCCTCGTATGCTAAAGCGGGATCACCACCAAAGTATCGTTCGCAGAACTTATCAAAGCGTAACATTGTACGATTACGTGTCGCAGCGCGATGTGCTTGATAAGCGTCAAGATCAATCTTGTTCTCTACTTGAAACTGTTTTAAAGCAGCCATAGTTTTGTGGTAGTACGTTTCGTGTAAAGTAGCCTTACGCTTTGCTCGGAAGCCTGATGTCCATTGCTCTTTTGTCTTCTCTCGACGCCATTGAAGCAGTGCTTCATCTTGCCACTGTTCCTTTGCACGCTCAGAAAATGCTTCTCGTACGTCCGGGTTGTTTTCAAAGAAGGCACGTACACGTTCTGCTTGCAATTGGCGGTTGGCTTCATCACTCCAATACTCGCATTGTTCACTATAGAGACGAGCAAGTGACTCTTCACGATACTCCGCATTAGAGTAGTAGAACTCAAGCCATTTTTCAATCATATATGCTTTGTATGCCTCATCTTCCCATTGTGCTTTAGCCCGTTTTGAAAGCATGAGGTTCATGTCTGGGTCCAGCATACGTTCGCTCATCTTAGCTCGGAACTCGTCGCTCTGACGAATTTTGCGGCATTTCTCAATTGTTTCTGGGCGGTGCAATGTGTGCCCTAGATGCTGTCGATGAAGCTCAAGGTGTTCCTGAGCAGGTAAGCGCCTGATATTTGTAGGATTGTTGTTAACCTTATTGAAGTCGATGTGGTGACAATGATCACCATCCTCTGTTCTATAAACTCCCTTCCAACGATTGTACCAGTCGGCTAGCATATGCGTAAAGAGCCAGTAATCGGAACGAGGATCTTTCACCATCTCATACCCCTGGATAGTAATTCCAGGCTCCTTCATATCCGACAGCTTACGATACAAAGGCATAAGAGAGTCACTCGGCGTAAGTTGTGCAGCCTCTTTGTAACTGCCGTCACGCAACATGAAGCGGTGGTCGGGTGTGCAAACAATAGCCTCACCGTTATCAAGCACCACCCGTATTACTTGTGCCTGAGCCTTGGTCATACGAGCATCAATCAAGCGTTCAAGGCCGATTGTGCCATCTTTGCGAATGGTGTAACCAAAGTGCTCTTTTCCTTCACTTTGCTCCGCTACCAGTTCTTTGAAGCTGAGAGACCGACCATCAGCCAGCGCAACAAGCGTATATCCAGAGAAACAGCCACCCGCACTATCGCCCTCAACAAGGTACAGTTCACAGCGATCCGGCTGACGCTCAGAACAATCCGCCAGCTTGCCAGGCAGTGTCGTATCGAGCACATTTTTGCGCTGCACGAGATCGCGGGCCGCACGGGCAGCTTCACGGGCTTTGGCTGAGGTAAGACACTTGTCAATGATTGTCCTGGCCTCGCTGGGCGTCTTCTCTAAGTACTGCGTCAACATATCGGCAGTAATAGCCTCGACAATCGGACGCACTTCGGCGTTATTGAGTTTGCTCTTGGTCTGCGCCTCGAACTGCGGATTAGGAATCTTGACGCTGAGTACAGCGGTTAAGCCCTGGCGTACATCGTCACCCGTCAGGTTCCCGTCCTTCTCTTTGAGCAGGGTCGCTTTACGCGCGTAATCGTTGAGTGTACGCGTGAGAGCACTACGGAAACCGGTGATATGCATACCACCATCGACAGTATTGATGCCATTAGCGAAAGAAAACTCGGTGCAGGACCAGCTATCATTGTACTGGAGCGCTAGCTCAACCTTGACACCATCCACTTCGCGTACAATACTGACCGGACGCGCCTGTAACTTGTTGCGGTTCTTATTGAGGTAGCGCACAAACGAGACAAGACCTCCCTCGAAATAGAAGGTCGCCTCGCGCTCAGTACGCTCGTCAACTAGACTGATCGTTAAGCCGCGATTGAGATAAGCCATTTCGCGGAAACGCTGAGCCAGCACGTCAAAGTTGTAATCGCGCGTCTCCATTACCGTCAGATCCGGCAGGAATGTGGTGATCGTGCCTTGCCCTTCTGCCGCTTCTACTTCTAACAAGCTAGTGACCGGGACGCCTTTTTCGTAGCGTTGGCGATAGCAATGTCCATTGCGAATCACATCGACCTGACACCACTCGGAGAGCGCATTGACGACCGAGACACCAACACCATGGAGTCCACTACTAATCTGATACCCACCGCCGCCAAATTTACCGCCCGCGTGCAACACCGTCATTACTACTTCTAGCGTGGACATACCCGGACGCTGATGATGCTCTTCAACAGGAATGCCGCGCCCATTATCAGCAATAGTGACAGAGTGATCAGCATGAATGGTAATCGTTACAGTATCAGCATAGCCAGCCATCACCTCGTCAACGCTATTATCAACCACCTCATAAATCAAATGATGCAGGCCCCGGTGATCAGTTGCACCGATGTACATGCCGGGGCGCACGCGTACAGCCTCTAAGCCTTCGAGAATTTGAATATTATGCCCGCCATACTCACCCCCATTCCCATTTTTCGTCTCATTCTCGTTATTACTATTGCCGTTCACTAAGCCAACCCCATTCCCTTGAGTATTTTCTTTATCACTAAGTAGAGCAGCACAATCTTCAGGAAATTGCTCTGCCATTATAGATTCTCTCGTTTTTGCCATAGAACCTGTACTGTCCTTTTGTTCAATAGCCACAGAACACGCAATTGGAACCGTTGTGTGTAAGGCAACGCAGAAGTGCCGCCACTGACCGAAACAAAGAGCACCCCACCGCTCAACAGGAGGGAGCTGAGTCCAAGGTGTCAGAAAGGATCTCCCTTGGAAGGCACAGAGACGTCGTTTTCGTAATTATTCTTATCAGACATAGAAAATGTGGCAATGGTAGCCACATTTCGTCACATCATTATATCACATCTTGCAGCAGAAACAAAGCAGGTGAGTTGAACGGACAACAGTAGGGGAGTGAGCCACCTGCTAGGGCAACCACCCGCAGGGCAACCACCCGACGCAGGGCAACCACCCGACGCAGGGCAACCATGCGTAGGGCAACCATGCGCAGGGCAACCACAAGGGATTGCCCCTACAATGGTACGCGCGCGGCCTGCGAGGTGTTTCCGTACCATTGTAGGGGCAATCCCTTGTGGTTGCCCTGCGCGTGGTTGCCCTGCGCGTGGTTGCCCTGCGCGTGGTTGCCCTGCGCGTGGTTGCCCTACGCATGGTTGCCCTAGCAGGTGGCTGGCTGGTCCATGCAGCCACCGCTACGAATAACGATTGCTGGGAAGATTGCCTGTCATGGGCATGCCGGGGCCTGGCATGGCAGGCATATTCGGCATAGGTCCGCTTGCGACATGGCTTGCACAGTAAGGACAGAAGGTCCAGCGTAGCTCCAGCAGGCGTTCGCACTTGGGGCAAGGCCGTTTGAGCTTCTGCCCGCAGGAGGGACAGATCTGAAAGTCAGACTCAATGCGAGCGTGACAATTACTACAGGTCTGACGTTCCGTCATCTCCGCCAGCAACGATTCCTCTTCGAGTTGGCGCTCAGAGATTTCTGCAATCGTTTGAGGCGGACGCAGAATCATATAGACAAACAGGCCAGGCACAAAGAAAATAAACACTAAAACAGTTGCTAAAATCTGTGTTAAAAAGTCTTGCGTGCGCGAACGGATATCACGGAAGGTCCATATTACCAGACTTACCCAGAAAATGACCAGAAATGTAATGGTACAAGCAATAAGTGGCCCCACCAATCCTTGTAACGTGGTCAACAAGTTTGGACCAGAATTAGATGGGCCAGGGCCAGGAGGGGCCAATAGATAGACACTACGTACTGCGCTCACAGAAGAAACGCCCCTTTCAAAAAAGTAATTAGAGAATCCTATATACACTATACACAACCACAATGTGGTCTTATGGTTTCCACGCCCCGCTTACACAATTTATAACGAGCAATTGGGCAGTCTGATGACAGCATAGGACTACTAAGCTTTGCTCACTCAAAAACGAGCGTGACAATTCCTTTAGGGCGCACTGCAATATGCACCATCTGATCACTCGCTGCCGTCAATGACTGCTGGTATTCTTCGAGTAAATTTGCGCTATATACACGCGTAAAAGTGCAACCGGGACGAATCCGCGCATCGACCGGCTGATCGCATGGATTGTAGACACGTACTGCCCAGCCGTGTTTGCTATCGCAACGCTTCACTGCACTTACTACTAATGAATACGGCTCAACCTCAACAAAAGATGCAATCGAGGGCAGGAGTCCTACATGTTGTTCTGTCACCACTGCACGTGTTGCGATTGGCGTATTGAATGCCTGAGCTTCGCGTAACACCAGGGCGTCAGCGTCACTCCATGTGCCCTTGTGAGGAACGAGGGCGTAGTCGAACTCGTAAGTCCCCTGACACTGAGCTTCTGGGGTGTATTCCATCGGCCCGGCATGTCCATGACGCGTTGCCAGATCGCCACGTGAGAGCCACTCAACGCAACGGAGCAACGTTATTGCGATGGCGGCGCTCTCTCCCTCATTTATGGCAGGCCCACCCTGCAAAATCTCGCATTCCGGTAAGCCGCGATTGAGTACGGCTAGCCCGATCTGACCATTGCTGAGATCGACGAAGCGCTTTTGTGGAAAGACATCGACAGGTTCCTCCGCCCATTCTGCCACATCCGCTGGACGCGCCTGCACAATGGGACGCGAACGTACCTCAAATGTACCTTCGGCAATAACATGCTCTACAGCATATGATACAGGAAAGATCACACGCATTCTGTGATCTTTTACCTTATTTTCTATACGAGTATGGATATTGATGCGTTGCGTGCCTGGTATCAATGACACTTCGCTAACGATAGGACAGATAGCCGTACGCGCACTGCGTTCGTTGCGGCTGGCTACGCACGAACTGGGTAAAGCCCAGCGACCACAGATGCGTAAGGTGGCACACACCGGCGCATTGTTGATCAGCTCGATCTTTGGCGGCTCTAAGGGCTTACAGATCAACTTATCGTGGGCAGGAGGGCAGTAAGTGTAGAGATCACCAACGTCGCCACCGTCAATGAAGCGATGCAATCCGCTAAAGACTGCTCCACTGAGCTTATCGGTGACAATTAATGTGCCATCCTGGGGATCAACCGCGACATGGTAATAGTCATTCTCGATGCACTGTTCCTGCATAACGAGTTGGTCGTGCATGAGTGAGAGCTTTTCTCGCTCAGGTACGCCGTGTGGATAGAACCAGAAGGTCTTCAGGCCATAAGCTGGCAGATCTGTAGCGACAAAATCGATGGTCTCACGCGCCTGATCAACGAGCGTAATTTCAAAGGTATGGATGTCTTCGCGTTGCAACAGGGAGAGAATGTGCTGGCCTCCATGTAAGATTTCTTGCTCGTTTACGACGACACGTCCCTGTGGTGCGACCATAATTTCAATATAGATCACGCCTGGCTGGGGCGTGTGAGGAGTATGGTGTAGAGGCGATTCTGTGTACTCTTCGACATACAGATGTGAGATTACCTGGGCATCTGCCGCCATGTCCCCACTCTGACCCAGTGTGTCGATGATCATGCTCTGGGCCATCTGCACAACCTGGGCAGGAGTAGTAATCCCGGCCAGGATAGCCCCTGCTGCTAATATTTCTCGCGTTAGGGACGTGGTGCCGACCACCTGCCGCCAGCGGTTAACAATACGATAGGGCAGCTGCTGACCATGCTCATCGACCAGTACAGCCTCCCGCAATGAGCCTGGTAGTTGTACGGTTGTTTGCACGTAGTCTGTACGTGGGCCGGGTGCGGCATTGAAGACGACCAGCGGGACCGGCTCGTCGCTGGGATGGGTGGTCTTAAATGGTGCTCGCGTATCCACCTTTGCGGCAAGGTAGTGCATGGCTTGACTGAGTACGCTCTCGCCAATTTGCTGGCTCTGGGCAAAGCGGACACTATTCTCACGATGGACCTGATCAATGCTACAGCCACAAATACTGTCATGAGGCTGGTTCTGGAGGAGATATTGCCAGGCCAGTCTGATGAAGCCCTGGGGATAACTCGCGCCATACTGGGCGGCCCAGACAGAGAGCGGCTCGACCCAACGTTCCAGCAGATGTTCAGTGGCTGCATTCTGCTGCTTTAACCATATGCGTGTAGAGAGCACAGAAGGCAAGAGGTGAGCGTACTGACTACTACGCATTTCGCCAGTCAAGGTGGCAAGATGGTGATTATGCTGCCGAATCTGCTGGGATGGGACGTGACCATTGCTCGAACGTCGTAGCACGTTCTCCAGATTGTGCTGACTGCGTGGATCAAGGTGGGCCAGTCGTGCATTGGCCTGCTCGATAACGGCGGGCAAACCGTGTTGCGGTTCCAGATGATCCGAACCATTCATGAAGAGCAGGGTATTGGTTGTCGCTTTGGGAAGAATATTGGCGGTAAGTAATTCAACGCGGGTAATAAAGTCGTCCAAGTTGAGCGGCAACTGTCGTGCATTGGAGTACCCAATGGGATCTGCCAGATGAATAACCAGCACGCTCGTCCCATCGGGTGCAGCCCAGTAGAACTCGCTCTGTTGTGCTTCAGCACCCACACCACGCCAGAAAACGGCGCTATCGATCCCCATGCCCTGAAGGATTTGTGGCAACTGAGCAATATGACCAAAGCAATCGGGAACATAACCAACATGCAATGGCTTGCCAAAGTCACGCGCACGCTGCAATCCCATGTGCAAATTGCGAATGAGCGCTTCCCCGCTGACCAGAAATTCATCCGGCTGGATGTACCACGGACCGATCTGAATGCGTCCCGCCTGGATAAAGTGCTTTAAACGCTGCTCCTGCTCCGGCTTCACTTCCAGATAGTCGTCAAGCACAATCGTCTGGCCGTCAAGCATAAAGTGGCTAAACTGCTTGTCATGGTCTAGAATATCGAGTAGTTTATCGACGGCTCTCACGAGACGTGCACGAAATTGTTGGAAGGTCTGGTACCACTCGCGGTCCCAATGCGTGTGGGATACCACGATAATATGTAATTGCTCGGTCATGATATTCCTTCATATTCATCGCAACGCGCGATCAACCATAAAAAAATGCTCTATAGCAATCATTATAACCTCATTTTGCCTCACCGCAAATTGCCCCATTTCGCTCATCACTAACTATCGCACAAGAACTTAGGACCTTTTTCTCATATTTTAGCGCCCAGGGTACCCATCAAGGATGCCACGACGCGGGTACGGATATAGCTCACAGGCCGCTTCGTAGCCGTGTTGCGGCATCCTTGATGGGTACCCCTGGCGGCTGAGGAGTTACCATTTCAGGTGATATGATAGTTTATGGCTAGCAGTATGTCCAGGTGCTATAATCTGACATACGAATGCACGCATCGGCTACTTGTGGGGGCAGTAAGCTCGTGCTATAATTTAGAACTAACGTCCTTACTATTTTAAAGGAGGTCAGCTATGGCGAGTGGCAACTATGGAAGGAAGAATCCCTTACCGACAGTGCCTATCGCAGAAAATGTCAAAGCTACTATCCCCCTCAGAACAAACCGTCTGCATATGACAGAACCAGTCACTATTGAAGCTGAGGTTGTTAGGGAAAACAGCACAACGAACGCGATTTATGTTCATTTTACCGGTGCATTAAAAAAATATGTGCAGCAGCGGCAGGAAGAACCAGTAGCTGTATACACCACCCGCGCCAGCAGAAGGCTTTCCATGGATCAACCGCATCCACTGCGACGACACAAACCATGGGTTACGCGTGCCTCGCTCTGTGCAGTGATGGCTGTGCTCTTTCTGGGGGTGCTCCTCTCGTCAGTGATGATACAGAGGAAAGGGCCACCTCAACTGTCTGTAGCAGGTGGTATGGTCTATGATATTCAGGTCGGTGGCACTCAGGCGGGCACGTGGCAGTCCAATGAGCCGATGGAGCCAAAAGTCCCCATTGGGCAAAGTGGTCCTTATGCGGTATTAGGGAAACCAACCATCACGGTAGACTTTATTAATCGTGTGCTTGCTGACTATAATTCGCCTGCGGCAGGGAAAGGCCAAGCATTATATGACATGGGCATACAGTATGGTATTGATCCAGCTTATGCGCTCGCCTTCTTTCTGCATGAAAGCACACTCGGTACGCAAGGTGAAGCGCGTATAACCATGTCGCTCGGTAATTTGCGTTGCATTCCCGATCATCCGTGCGTTGACAAGGATCGGGGTGGTTATGCCCAAATGGCCAGTTGGGAAGACGGCTTTAAAACCTGGTATCAATTGATCCGCAATTATTATGTCGCACAACGACAATTAGCTACCGTTGATAAAATTATTCCGGTCTATGCTCCTAACGCTGATCATAACAATGAGCAAGGCTATATCAAAGCATTGAAACATTATGTCGATACGTGGCATGCAGGCATTCTACGGCCATAGTACCTGATGCATGAAGCAAAAGAAGGTTCAGTAGTCGGCTAGAAGAGGACAAGCTGTCTTGTCCTCTTCTCTTTGTGTATGGTCTAGATGGTATAGTACTTTAAGAATACCGGTTTTGCAATGTCGGAAAAAGAATGAGACAATAGAAATATGATAACAGAAAGGAGCTAAGTTAATGGTTGCCAATCCCAAATATGATCCTATCTTTCCTGAAGACAGGCCTGGTATGCCTATGACGGAAGAGGCTTTTGACTGGTTCTAGTCCTGAACATAGTGTCATTTCATCTAATATTGATCATCTCTTTAGTGAGCAATTAGAGCAATTTGGTTCCTGCTATACCCACCGAGAACAATATGTAGCAATCCCAGGCATGCCAACTGTTGCGCCGGATGTCGTTGTAACATGTGATCCAGCAGATTGGGACAAAGATAAACGGCTCAATCCCTTCAAAATTCGCTCACCACTCATCGCCGTTGAGGTTCTTTCTTCCAGTACGGAGAGGTATGATCGTACAGAGAAGTTCGCTCGCTACAAGCGCTGTCCCACACTCGAAGTCTATATGCTCGTCAGTCAGGATGAGCCGTTTGTTGAGGTGTATCGGCGCTCGACTGGCTGGAAACGAGAATGCTTTGCGGCTCATCAGGTTGTGATGCTTGATCAGCTGGATCTGGAGCTGCCGCTGGCGGCGGTGTATGAGGGCGTGTTTTAGCGTTGTCTGTTTCAACTCCGTCACCCACCACGTCCAGCAAAAGCAGTATGGCGGCGTGTACCATCGATATATATAACGGCTTGATTAGTGGGGCTGGGCCGATACATAGCTTGTTCCATATGCACCCCTGAGCTACCTGGATCGAGAGTTTGCATATGAGTCAGTGGAACCACGGTTTTGCCATTCCTCCATACCTGAGCATACCCGACCTGAGGGTCTTCTGACCATTTGATATGAATGGTGAAGTCTATCCATTGATCGTAAACCATAGGACCGAGGGCATACTCTTGATAAGGCAAGGTACCATAGCCACAGTTCCCTGCTTGCTGGTAGCTAATCTGGTTAATCAAAGCGAGTGTGTGATCTGGCTTGACATCGAATTCTAGTGGGGGAGAGCACTTGGCACGCAGGTCCATCCATTGTGTAATGTCATTCCAGTTAGACCATTTGATTGTTTTATCAGGCTTTGATGGGAAGTATACAGAAAAGGAGTAATACCAATCTTGTCCCGCGTATCCGCCAGTATTCTGTTGCGTTGAGGAAATTTCTGCTCGCACATTGCCTGATCCAGGATTGAGGGCGAGTTTTCCGGCGTAATGACCATATCTTACCGGAGCAGTGACGACTTCTACCGTGCTATTGCCCCAATATCCTCCCGCGTGCATGGACCATTGGCTGGTATCACCTGTCTCCCAGCCCGCCTCCCACAGAATTTGACCATCCGTAGCTGGATAGCCTGCAATGACTGTTTTAGTGAAGTCTATGCTTTTATACTGTCGTTCTCCAAAAAAGATAATAAGTGGAAATACTACTCCTAAGAAAAGCATGACAAGCAACGAATATAAAACTTTTTTTCTCATAATGCTCTATTAACAATGCAATAGTATAATGCTATCCCTGCCTTAGTACTTTTAGTAAGCATTTTTCCATTGCTGTCAAAAATGTCCCCTCTCTACCACTTATGAAAATTATGATAAATTATCAACCTATAGATAATTTATTCTGTACAGAGAGCTGTCACTATTGATATATGTTGGTTATTAATATAATCAAGTAGATCTGTGCGTTTGATTTTCACTTGCTTGCTCTCGCTATCCATGCCCTCTGCTTGCAGATTTTTCACGGTGAGAAAGCCTTCGGCCAGCTCTTCGCTTTTGAGAATAACGGCATAGTGTGCACCTGAATTGTTAGCCTGTTTCATCTGAGCTTTGGCGCTACGTCGGCCATAGCTCATCTCTGTTTTCAGGCCAGCGTGGCGTAATTCTGCCGTAATCTCGACAGCTATGGTCTGCATCTCTAATGTCCTGTCGAAGTAGGCAATAAACACACGTTTTTGCGCTTCAGGCGCTGGTGTAATACCCTGTCGCTTCAATTCCTGGACAATGCGTTCAATGCCTGTCCCAAAACCAATCCCAGGAGTTGCAGCACCACCAAGCAATTCCGCCAGGCCATCGTAACGACCTCCCCCGTTGAGTGCCAGCCGGTCAATATCGGAGGTGAACTCAAAGACGGTACGCGTATAGTAGTCTAGACCTCGCACGATCAAAGGGTCGAGTGAGAATGGTACCTGATAGGCTTGCAAGAAACGCTGCACGGTGGCGAAATGCTCACGGCACGGCTCACAGAGATGGTCAGGGATCTTGGGTGCCGCTGCAATCTTCGGCTGGTCCTGGGCTTCTTTACAATCCAGCAAGCGCAAGGGATTTTTATAGTAGCGCACTTTGCAGTCGTCACAGCACTCGCTGAGCAACGGAGCATAATATGCTTTTAGCGTTTCGATGTAGAGCGGGCGACAATTACTATCTCCAATGCTATTGAGCTTTACGCGGATCTGCTTGAGACCTAAGCGCGTATAGACCTGCAAGAGTAGAGCGATCATCTCCGCATCGACCGCTGGATCACTCTCACCCAGTGCCTCACAGCCAAACTGGTGATGCTCCCGATAACGACCCGCCTGGGGCTTTTCGTGACGGAACATCGGAGCACTCAGGTAGTAGAGCTTTACCGGTTGCGCCATTTTGAACATGCCATGCTCTAGATAAGCACGTACCACGCCAGCGGTACCTTCGGGGCGCAAGCTTAAGTTGAGACTCTTCCCTTCTTTGTCAGCACGGTCATTGAAGCTATACATCTCTTTATCGACAATGTCCGTGCCTTCACCAGAGGTACGACGAAAGACGGTTGTCTCTTCCAACAGAGGGGTCTCGATACGTCGATAACCATAGAGTTCGGCGACTTCAGCCGCTATATGTTCGATGTAGCGCCAATAAGGTTGCTCGTCGGGTAATATATCTTTGAAACCTTGTAGGGCTTTGAATTGTTCAGACATAACTGTTGTTCCTTCGCTTCCACGCAATTGAGAGAGTGTGCGGCCATTATAACAGATTGGTGAGCAATAACAAAAGCCCATTTTGTGGCACATTCGCTACTTCTGGGAATATTTACGATCTAGTCGAGATTTTATCACTTTGAATTGTCCAGTCCCACCAACAACCCATGGCGTGGGAGAAGGAGCTGTATCAGACGGTGGGGCCACATCAGGAAGAGGAGTTATCTCCAAAGGCAAAGTATTTGTGCGTAGGTCAGTGCTCCAGGTGCGGAGTAACGGCTGTGAGCGTGTGCTCATCACAGGTATGCTATGCGTCTCTACACACTGGTTAAGATGGGCGCGGGTGCTCTCCAATTCGGCACGCAGGGCAGCAATCTGTTTGGTGTGTTGCTCCAGTGCCTGTTGCCAGAAGCTATACATGTGCTCATCTATTTGCTCATTACGCTTGTAATCAGCTGAATGCTGTAGCATAGCCGTATAGTAGCGTACAGCATCTAGCTTGTTCAGACCGAAGGCTTTTAGCGCAATTAATGCCTTCATACGCTCGTCACGAGGAGAGGCCAGGACTTTCACGCTGTCCAGGGTAATACCATAAGCAGACAGGAAGCGCTGGAGATGCTGCTGCACTAGTTGTGAGAGGGTTCGCATGTTGCTATTCACCTGTTCAAGTGGTGTCATCCGTATTAGTTGATGCACAGCCTCCTCGATAACCGCTGTAGCGTATGCGTTGATCTCTTGAATGCTGAGTGAATGACCGTGGTAGGGCATATACTGAATAAGCTTGTGCACGTCTTCGCGCGTCGCTACAGAGATATAGTAATCCACGCTATAATCCACCTCGGCCATTTCATACGAGAGAGCAACGCCTTTGGTTTTGACCAACAGCTTGGCGCGATTGACATACAACACCTCATACAGCCAGGGAATTGGCTCACCAGAGAATGTCAATTGTAGCGAGCGGACGAGGGAGTGATTGGGAGTTTGTATGATGTACTGGCCAGGCTCGTAGATCTCAAGAATCGTGCCAAATAATTTCAAAACGCCGAAGTAGCTGTTTCCCACAAGCAGCAGGGAGCCGTGCGTGACACCATTTTCAGCATAGCGCCAGAGGAGTAGCTCCGGTCCTATGATCTGCTCACCACTTGCTTTCAGTGTTGAGATGATGTTGGTTTTGGGCAGTTCAGCTGTATATGCCGTCTCAGATATTTTTGTCTGACTTTCTTGTTTTATCTGTTTCGTGGACTCCGCTGGATCATATTCCACAACTGGCTCACTCCGCTCGGACTGGCGTCTAGATAGCAGCAGGAAGGAGGCGAGCAACACGATGCCGATGAGCACGTTAATGAGGAAGACGGCCACTACCCAGATGATCGTGCTAAAGTCTGTCTGAAGGTTCTTTTGTAGCTGAGACACTATAACAGTGACAATAGTGCTGTCGAGCAGAATTAGCGCTAGACCAATTGCCACCACAGTTGCGACAGTCCACTTCCGCGATGCTTTCATTAGAGATGATCCTCCAAGAGATACAGCAAATGCATTGTAAGCGATAACAGGAGAAGATACAATAGATTTAACTCCAAATTTCATGTCAGAATTTGTTGGCAGCACCAAAGGGCAACCACAAGGGATTGCCCATAGGCATGCGCGTTAAGCAGAGGGAACCCCTCTGCACTCCCTTTCTCCTGCCGCCTCCGGCGGCAAAAGAGAAGAAAGGGAGTATTTGGGGACACCCCAAATCCCGCCAGGGGCCAAGCCCCCTGGACCCCCGCTTAGCGCTGGTTGCCCTGGGGATGGGGGACATCTTCGAGCGATATTGATATAGTGGTAGAATGAAAGGCAGAACAAAATTGGTGAGGAACAACACATGCCAGGATCATTTGCGGAATTATATCGTCCGCTACTGAAAGAAGTCTTTCTCAAGCTAGCACGGGAGCAACTAGAGCAAGGAGCCGATGGCTTAACCTGTGCAGATGCTTATGCAGAACAGGGTAAACCAGATTTTACACTGGCTTACCTGCTCTTAACGGAGAGCGCAGAGGATGTGAAACGTGCTATTTTTGCTCGTTCTTATGAGCGTCGTGCGGAACTGTCCGAACAGAGAGCAGACGAATTTAGCCAGCGCTTCCATCGCTCATTTCCCATGATCAAAACGGAAGCGCAAAAGGACCGTACCACCGCCCACAACATACGCGAAAGCACGATAGAGGAGTAAGGAAGGTGGACGCCTTCCTTACTCCTCTATCGTGCTTTCGCGTATGTTGTGCTCGCCGCCATCGTCGTCTTCTTCTCCCATCTTCTTCCCATTGGTTGTAGCAACAGCGACGACTGCATCACCTTCGCCAAGGCTCATCAGTGTTACACCTTGCGTGGCCCGCCCGGCGCGTCTAACCAAGCTCACGTCAGTACGAATGACGACCCCGCTCGCCGAAATGATCATGAGATCGCTATCCCTCTCACTAATGATGCGCGCCGCCGCCACATTGCCAGTCTTTTCTGTTATCTTGGAGGCAAAGACGCCACTACCACCCCGGGTCTGGCGCGGATATGCATCGATAGGCGTGCGCTTGCCATAACCAGCTTCAGTCACCACCAACAACTCACTGTTCTCAGGTGTCAGATTGAGAGAGACAACACGATCACCCGGCGCAAGACGAATACCACGTACACCTCCACTCGTACGAGACGCCGAACGCAACTCCTCCACCGTAAAGCGAATGGCCTGCCCATGGGTAGTAATCAACAGGACATCATCGTCGGTGCTCGCCAGCTTAGCACCAATCAATTCATCCTCATCTTCCAGGTTCATCGCAATCAAGCCCCCCCGGCGCACAACCTCGAACTCGTCCAGCGCCGTCTTCTTAATCTCACCTTTGCGTGTCGCCACAATCATAAAGTCCCGGCTAACACCCTTCGGCACAGAAACGATCGCCGTCACCCGCTCACGCTGCTCGATAGAGATCAAATTGATGAGATGCTCACCCCGGGCAGTACGACTCACATCGGGCAGCTCGTACACGCGCAACCGGAAGACACGTCCTCTATCAGTAAAGAAGAGCAGACTATCGTGCGCATGAGTCACCAGCAAATGGCGTACAGCATCATCCTCGCGCGTCACCATGCCAGTGATACCACGCCCACCCCGGCGTTGCGCACGATAGGTGCTAGAAGGCAGACGCTTAATATAGCCCTTCTCTGTTAAAGTGACAACTACCTCTTCGTTCGGAATAAGATCCTCATCCTTGAAATCGCTGGCCTCAAGCTCCGTCAACTCGGTACGACGGGCATCCCCATATTTCTCTTTCAGCTCATTAAGGTCCTGCTTGATAATCTTGCGAATCTCGCTGATGTCGCTTAACAACATCTGATAGTAGCTGATATGTTTAAGAAGCTCTCTAAGCTCTTCCTCAATCTTTTGGCGTTGCAAACGTGCGAGATTGGCCAAGCGCATATCCAGCACAGCTTTGGCCTGCTCTGGCGAGAAACCGAACTGCCGTCGCAGCTCTTCCGTTAAGCCAGCGGTATCCTGCTGTGAATTACGAATAATGGCAATGACCTCATCCAGATGATCCAGCGCAATCTTCAAGCCTTCCAGGATATGCTTACGCGCTTCGGCCTTCGCCAATTCAAACCTTGTACGGCGTGTCAGCACGTTTTCGCGGTGGTAAATATAATGTACCAGAAACTTCTTGAGGGTGAGCGTCTGAGGTTGGCTATCGACCAGCGCGAGCATATTAGCGTTAAATGCGCTCTGCATCGCCGTATACTTGAACAGAGAATTGAGCACACTATTCGGATTAGCATCGCGCTTCAGCTCGATCACCATCCGCATGCCCTGGCGATCAGATTCATCGCGCACTTCAGAGATACCTTCGATCTTCTTATCACGTGCCAGCTCTGCAATTTTCTTTACCAGCTCGGCCTTATTGACTTGATAAGGGAGTTCGGTAGTGATAATGCTCAGTCGTCCACGCTCAGAATCCTCGATCTGTGTACGAGCACGTACCACGATACGCCCACGGCCATTGGCATACATATTGCGGATACCCTCACGGCCCTGCACAATGCCGCCGGTGGGGAAATCAGGCCCCTTAATAATGCGCGATAATTCTTCCGTCGAGGCATCGGGATTATCAATCAAATGGATGATGCCATTACAGACTTCAATCAGATTATGGGGCGGGATATTGGTAGCCATGCCAACGGCGATACCAGTCGAACCGTTAAGCAACAGATTAGGTAGGCGCGCGGGCATTACGGTCGGCTCTTGCGTCTGATTATCATAATTGGGTATAAAATCGACCGTATCCTTCTGTATATCTTGTAAGAGTTCATCGGCAATCGTGGCCATCTTGGCTTCGGTATAGCGCATCGCCGCCGGGGGATCATCATCTTGAGAGCCAAAGTTGCCTTGCCCCAGAATTAAAGGGTAACGCATTGACCAAGGCTGAGCCATACGTACCAGAGAATCATACACAGCTACATCACCATGGGGATGATAACTTTTGAGTACCTCGCCGACCGTACCTGCACATTTACGAAATTGTTTCGTCGCTTGCAGACCCATCTGCTCCATAGCATAAAGGACACGGCGATGAACGGGTTTTAAACCATCTCGAACATCGGGCAGAGCACGACTCACAATGACGCTCATTGAATAGTCTAGATAAGCGCCCGTCATTTGTTCAACGATATCAACAGCTTTAATATTGCCAGGTTCCATGACTAACCTCACCCAGAAATTTGGTTTCAATATTTCAATCGCAATTTCAATCGCAATTTCAATCGCAAACGCGCCTCCCCCTCCTTGTCGAACGGGGACATCGCATAGCCGCCAGGGCACCCACAAGGGATGCCCCTACAATGGGACGAACACAGCTCACAAGCCCATCCGTCCCATTGTAGGGGCATCCCTTGTGGGTGCCCTGGCGGCTGAGCTGTTACGTTTTTTTGGAGGGGGAGGACTTAGAAAATTTGCTCCTACCTTGTTTATAGTATAGCACATCGGGGCCATCATAACGAGTTTTCGCCATTTAGTCTTGTACCCTTATTATGTTAGGTTGCCGTGAAACTGGCGTGAACAATTCACACGCATGCACAATTCTGATACAAGCTCCTCTAGGCTTTATATGGAACGTGTGGTATTATTTTATTAAACGCACGAACGGGATTTGAGGGAGAGTATTATCAACCTGTTGTCGCGCAGCTGTATTGTCGCGTGCTGATGCTAATACCATAGGGGAGTAACGAAAGTATGCCGTCAACATTGCCATTTACGGAGCAACAATGCTTTTTTGTTGCCATGCTCGCATTCGCCATAGTCGGCTTTCGACGTGGTTGGAAGCGCGAGGTAGTCACGTTAATCTTCGTCCTACTAGCCTTCTTCCTGATAAACAGGCAGAGTGCAGAAGCCTTTGACCAGTTTCTAGGACGAGTGCCGAATGTAGTTAGTGTTATCATGACAGGAGCGACCCAACCTGTACAATCGCCGACCTTCCTGACCGGCATGGGTACCTGGGGGCTTTTGATGGCTTTTGGGCTTATTGTAGCCTTGGGTTACTACGTCGGGCTTAGAGCTTTTCCCGCCGCTCCGGGCACTCCGTTGGAACGCTTCATTGGAGTCGTACCTGCGATCATATCTGGAGCATTCATGCTCGTTTTCCTGAGAAATAACTTTTTTGTCCCGACAAATTCCAATGTTGTAGTTGTTCCAGTGTTAGCACCTGATCCAGGGAAGTATGTATCAGCGCTTTTCGTCATAGCTATTCTCTCTGTTGTCGTGGGCCTGGTCTGGACCAGAGCTAAAAAGGCAACGGCGAAAAAATAAATGAGAGCATTCTCTATCCTGAGGACAGCGCTGCTGTACCTGAGCGATGCGTTGAGGTAATCAAACATGGCTGAGACAACGAAGAAGGAAAATGCAACTACGAAAACGACTCAAGCCGCTGAGCGTTCCCAAGCCAAACGTAAGCGTTTCAGTCTGAGCCAAGCCCTGCGTGATAGGAACTATGAATGGTATTTCCCCGGTCTACAACAAGGCGAAACGGTAGCACTGGTAGTACGCAAGCACTGGTGGTTTCTTGTACAGCCAGCCTTACCCTTTGTAGGATCTATTGTGCTGCTCTTAATTGTATTGTGGGCATCGACGATTCTACCGGGTGACTCTCTGCTCTGGTTGGCAGTGGATGTGATCGCCATAGCGCTCATTATTGGTACCGGGATCTTGTTCGCCTATAACGATCTGGTTGCTTGGTGGTACAACAGCTACATTATCACGAACAAACGCATCATCCATGCCAGCGGTCTCTTACAGCCGACGCGTAAGGATGTCTCGATGGACAAGGTCCAGCAGGTTGGTATCGACCTGACAACAATACTAGGAGTCTTTCTCCAGTATGGTACCGTCCATCTCTATCTGGCAGGTGATGATTTTAAGATGCTTGACGTACAGAATCCTAAGCATGTACGAGATGTCATCACAGAAATATCTGACGCGATCAAAGCCAAAAAGACCAAGGAGCCTGATCCGCCTACTCCGCAAGATTCCACCATGGCAACGGTACTCAAAGATCTGGCGCAAGGCAAGCCTGTTCCTAAGCTTGAAAACGCTGATGAGCACCTGCCGATACCGCACGATGCAGAGCGCGTCTTTGGGCCGCGCCGCACCTTTGGTATCCTGCGTCTGCCATGTGGCGTACGTTATACCTCCGGTGAGTATACTGTTACATACATCCAGCGTTCCCGATACGTACTGTGGCGCAACCTATCGCTACCTACAATCCTTTTGCTGATGATACTGACTCTGGCTGTAGCTATTCCCAGCATGAGCACTACAGAGAATGCGCTGTGGGCACTTCAATACTGGTGGATTATCATGGGTTTGATCGTGCTTGTGTTGTCTGGCTGGATGGCACTGCTCTACCTGGACTATGTTGATGATGTGTATATTCTAAGCAATAAACGCATTATCCAGATTGACCGCAACTACTTCAATCTTGCGCGCATAGGCAGGACAATGACGTTAGAGAGCCGTATCGAGATAGACTACAAAAATATTCGAGACAGCAAGGTACAGGTACCGAACATCCTACAGCGCGTGCTGAACCTAGGGAATGTCTATGTTGAAACTCCTGGTAAGAACCCGGATATCATTTTCCGTACCGTTGGTCATCCCTTTGAGGTATTAGATAAGATCAATGCCATCAAAGGGCACAAGGAAAAAGAAGATAAAATTAAGAAAGAGAACGAGGAAAAGAAAAATCTCTATCGCTGGTTTAGCAATGTTGTCGTCAAGCTGGAAGAGACAACGAAAGGCAGAGGTGCGCCTGATCTGCGCAACAAAGATCTGGTTGCAGCTCTCTCCCATGCCAAAGAGCTGGGTCTAGATGTCACTGTCTGGGGGGAAGCAGTTCCTACCACCAATGTGCCACCTGGCAGTGTGATTTACCAAAATCCACCGCCGGGCACGCTGATGGAGACGGGTAGTACAATTGAGGTTGTTTTGAGTAAAAAACCATCACTGGTAGATTAAGCAGTACCCAACCGCAGCGCAGGGCAACCACAAGGGATTGCCTAATACGCATCAACCTAAACCGGGGGTCCAGGGGGCTTCGCCCCCTGGCGGGGTTTTGGGGTGTCCCCAAGCTCTCCCTTTCACTCCTCTCGCCGCCTGCGGCGGCGAAGAAAAGAGGTATTTGGGGACACCCCAAACCCCGTCAAAGGGCTTGCAGCCCTTTGCAATCCTGCTGTCAAGCGTTAGGTTGATGCATATTGGGCAACCACAAGGGATTGCCCTTCCGTCTTCTATTTCTTCAACAACTTCTAGCGTGTACCAACACGTGCGAGCAATGCTACACACTCAATATGGTATGTCTGTGGGAACATATCAATCGGTTGGGCTGAAACTAGACGATAACGACCACCAGAGCAAAGCGTGGCAATATCGCGGGCCAGTGTACTGGGATCACAAGAAACGTAGCAGATAGCGCGCGGAGCCAGAGTCTGTAACGCGGATAGCGCCTTGGGATGACAACCAGCACGCGGGGGATCAACCAGGGCCAAGTCAATCCGTTCGCGTCGATAATGAAGCTGGTTGAGGATGCGTTACTCGGCTGCGACTCTATGGCGATCACACGCGCAGCTCGTGGTGCAAGGAAAGCAGAGAAGAGACCAACACCGCTATAGCCATCCAGCACAATCTCGGAGCGTTGTGGCTCCAGCATAGCTAATGCACGCTCGACCAGCACCGCCGTCTGAATAGGATTCACCTGGAAGAACGAATCAGCAGAGACGCGGAAACGGCGACCAAGCACAACATCAGTTAAGTATTCCTGACCTACAAAGACACGTCCGTAGCGTCCGCCTACCCGTTCAATGATGACCCCCACAATGGCTGGAGAGATGGCCATTAACTCCTGAGCAAGCTGCTGCGAGTTCTCGATAATCGAACCTGGTCGCGCCTGCACAGTCAACAGAGAAGGCACAGCCTTGACCCCGCTAGAAGACATAACAGAACTAGTACTGGTGACAGCGCCAATAGCACCACGCACAGTGAAGCCCTGGATCATCTCACCCAACGTATCACCAAAATAATTGATGAGTTTGTTACGTACGAGTTGGTAGATCTGATCGAGAGCGGGGTGTAAAAGTGCACACGATTCAAGATCCTGCACATCGTGGCTCTCAGTAAACTTGAAGCCAAGCTCACCGCGTGGACCAATGGTAAAAGACGCATAATTGCGATAATACCAGGGGGAGACACTTGGAGGCATACCGATCGTAGGATGAACGAGCGCGTCAGGCTGTTTCCCAATACGTACTAACAACTGGCGCACAATATGCGCCTTCCAAGTCAATTGAGCCGGATAGGCGATGTGTTGCCATTGACAACCGCTATCCGTGAGCAAGGGGTAAGCTGGTTCCACCCGCTCAGGGGCAGGACGAAGGATCTCAATCAAGTTTGCGCGCGCATGTCCTCGGCGTTCCTCAACGATCTCCACTCGCACTCGTTCGCCCGGAATCCCTCCTGGAACGAACAACACACGTCCCTCATAACGACCTACGGCATCGCCTCCGTAGGCAAGGTCTGTAAGTTCAACATCAATGCTCATGTTCACCTCGGCGGTCACCTTACGACACTGCACGTCGTGGATGCCGTCCCATCTTTCCAGCGTGTTTGTATGCGATAAATTCTTACTACTACATAGCCCCAATGTCGGGTCTCGCAAAGAGAAAAGACCCTGAATTTATGCGGGCTTCTTGCCCTCAGTTGAGGGAGCACTCGTTCGTGAGTGCCATAAGTGTGTCTAGAGTGGAAGCGGTTGCTTTGGCTGACAATAGAGCCGCGTGCCAAAACGACTCAGCAAGACGGCACCAAGCCCTAGTAATCCTGCACCAATACTAATGAGCCAGCCAATGTAGGGGAGAGACCCTGCCAGAACCAACACAGTCAATCCTACTACAATCTGCATCACTCGCGTATTTTGCTGTGGAAGTACCGTACGTACGAGATAATCGCCAATCAACCAGCCGACTGCTACCATTCCTAAGACCCAAGCGGCCACTAATCCTACTGCGACTAGAATTGCTAACGGGATAGAGACAAGGAGCGCAACCAGTACAGCAAGGACCGCCGGTGCCAGCAGAACGCTAAGCAAGCCAAGCAGAAGGCTACGACGAATTTTGCTCTTTGCAGTCGTACGTACAAGCATTACATGTTCAGGAAGCAATGATGTGAGTAGAATACCCAGGGCCAACCAAGCCAATAATGACCATAAATGTAAGCCTGGACTCCCATCACCGATAATCAACATGCCCACCCTTTGCGTGCAGCCAATGTATGAGCCATGCAATTGCGAGTTCATGCGAGGGATCAATTGGCTCCCACACACATGAATGTCACCATCGACATGAGCATCATCCTGCCAGATAACGTTGCTCCCGTACGTCAGGACGTTGCCAAAAACAGGCCCATCAATCACAACGGTGCCGCCGAATGCGACCACATCACCTCTGACCTCACCATGAATGACGACTGTGCCGCCAAATGAGGTCATATCACTGCAAATCACCTCCCCACTGTTTACTACCACGGTACTACGAAAAATTGGCCATTTGTATGCCCGGCATGGGGAGTAGGCCACAGAAGGGATGGAGGCGTCGGCTACCTGGTGGCTTGCCGCATAGGCAATGGGTAGTCTGCCTGATACGCGAGCATAAACCACCATTTACGAACAACTTTTTCCACGGTGAGACTCTCCCTATCATGACCAGCATGAGCCTCTGACCATGATCCTCACCATTTACGCCTCTTGTGGATGGCGCATCAGGCGAAGCCACATCCCCATCATGATGACAACGGCAAACGCGACGGCTGACAAGAGCCAGTTGTTACGCGTCACCAGTAGCGACCCTTCTTGCAGATACTGGGCAAGGATGACCAACGAGTCGATGACGCCGTTGAGTACTGACAATGCCTTCACTGCAAGGTTGGTTTGGATGATGACTATAGCAAACAACAACAACGGCAGGCTACCCAACACGAAGAAACTCATAGCCACGAGCGCCGTACCCGGCACACGCATACGCGCGACACGCGTTCGCTGCTGCTCACGAAGCTCCTCTAACTGCTGAGTAATGCGTTTTTGTTGCTGTATCGCCAGCATGATGTTGTCGGTTGGTACACTTGTCTTCAAGGAAGCTGTCGATGGACTAAGCATAGCATCTAGCTCGTCTAAGTACTGCTGAAATGCACGACAAGTAACACAGTATCTCAGGTGCTCTTGTAGCGTCGCGTCTTCCGATTGCGCCAGGTCGCCATCATGCTGAGCATTCAGCCATTGTCTAGCGTCTTGGCAGCGCATCGATCTGCTCCTCCTCGTTTGTGATGTTCTTCTTCATATAGCGCGCGAGTAACTCACGAGCACGATGCAGACGGGCCTTGACCAACGGTTGCGTCAGATTCAGTGCCTGAGCGATCTCTTCATAAGAGAAATCGTGCCAATAGCGCAGAACGATCACCGCACGGTATTTCCCCGGCAGCATTTGCAGGTACTGCTGCATCTCGTCCTGTTGCTCACCCTGTAATGCGAACTGCTCAGGACTCACACCAACATCGACGATCCATTCTAAAAATGGTACATCTTCTAGCGGTAACGCCAGAAAACGTCTGCGACGCAGTTGGTCGATTGCCAGATGTGAGGCGATTGAAAGCAACCAAGTGCTGAATTTATGCACAGGTTTATATGTGCTTAGCTGTGTATAAGCCCGCACAAATGTCTCCTGTGTTATATCTTCAGCTTCCGTCGCGTTACCGAGCATACGGTACGCGAGGTTTTGCACAGCATCTTTGTATCGCTCGACGAGTACCGCAAAGACATCTTGATCGCCATTTAATACAAGCTCGACGAGTGCAGCATCGCTCATCGATTCCACAATGGCTCCTGTCTTCGCTCGTATACCGCCCAGGCTACCTGTGCTAGATATGCCCTGTGCACCCGCAACACCTGTTATCCCAGTACTCTGCTTACGACGTACCTTGCGCGCTGTTTTCGCTAATGACCCAATCCCCCCTAGCACATCTGAAGCGTTTACTGTTGATTCTATCATTTACCACCGCTCATTTGCTCTTGCTTTATTCTATTCATGGGTAGATAAATTCATGCAACTCCTATGGGCATCTACGAGCAATGGCTAAAAAAGTTGTAATCTTTTGATGAAGTGTAGCACGACATTAGGCCAAGTGGCAAGAGGAAAGTACTTTCGTAAAACTACATCCTTCGTATTTAAATGAAAGAACGTTCACAATAAAAAGTAGCAAGCCCACCAAAAGTGAATAATTGGTCATAGTCATATGAACATTTATTCACATTAGGGCGGTGGAGAGTTTCTCTTCTTTTGTGTGTCCCTCGCATATACATACGTACGTGGCAACGCCAACAAAGGTTTCGCCTCAGCTTCCAGAGCACCCATAAAGGATGCCCTGGAAGCTGAGAAGCAGGTCAGGTGACTTGACTATAGGCAGACCACACACTACAATAAGACCTGATATATGATGATTTTCATCAGTTGGAGGTAGATCACTATGCCTTTGTATGAGTACTATTGCTCGGATTGTAAGGCAAAATTTGACCTGCTGGTCAGTCACAAACATGCTGACAGTGTTGTTTGCATGAAATGCCACAGCGAAAAAGTACGCCGTCTGCTCTCGGTCTTTGCTGCGCAGCGTGGCAGTAGCGAAGATAGCTCGTATGACGCAGCCCCCTCTATCGGTGGGAGCTGTTGTAGCGGTGGCGGCTGTGGTTGCCATTAGTTAGTGCTTTCGATGATAGATACCGCTTGGTCTCATTATGTTGTTTCATAAAATTACTTATCGCCGGAGCGTGCTAGAGGGACTTATGCTCTACACGCTCGGTCGCCTTTGCGCCTTAATCAATCCCGCTATTTTTCCAGATTGGACATTTGTAGCGGCTCCGCTTTTCTTTCTACTCCTGCAATATCTGATTGCTCCAGTATGGACGACACAACGCATCGCGGCCCCCAAACGTGAGCGGCTGAGCAAGCGCTTCTGGCTCCTTGGTCCGCGCTTAGCTGCGATGTGTTTTGCTCTGGACATGCTGATTACACTCTTTGTGGGCCAGCCGGTGACGACGCTGGGTGGCTCACCATTGGGGCCTGCGCTCCCGCGCCTGTTAAATACTGGCCCTCATCATCTCACGCTGAGCGATTACGCCCTGTACGAAGTAAAGTCTGCTGCGGCCCTCTTCGCGCTCTTCACGCTCGCCGTCATCTGTACAAAACTGGCACAGGGTGGCTTCTTGCGCTTTACGATGCCCGCAGGCGGCAATCGTGTGACGCTTTAAATGTTACCCCTGTTTACAGACAATTTATGCATGTAAATATCGTAGCTACGCAATTTATTGTGCCTGTTTTCTTTGCTTGTGTCTCTGGCGCAATAAATTGCGCAACTACGGGAGGGGCTTCTCAAGGAAAAAATGACATGTACCCATGTCAGAAATAATCCTTGCTTCTCAGAAGGACATTTGTTAAAATGAAGCACAGTGAGAAGCTATAGCTTTACCTGCTTTAGCATGGAGAGATGAAAGGCACGGTAGTAACTAGTGTCAAAAGTGTATGCGATTGCCAATCAAAAAGGAGGCGTGGGCAAAACCACAACGGCTATCAACCTTGCTACATATCTGGCTGCCGCCGGACGCAAGGTGTTGCTAGTTGATATAGATCCCCAGGCCAATACCTCTAGTGGCATTGGCGTGCTTAATAACCGACGAGAGCATACGATCTACGATTTACTCGTGCAGCAACGGGATATCGTCTCGATATTTGATATCATTGTACGATCGGCAAGACCAGAGCTGGTCGTTGCTCCTTGCACCGTCGATCTAGCCGCCGCCGAAATAGAGCTGGTCGGTGCCATTGCACGCGAACAGCGCTTACGTCAGGCGTTAGAACCTATTCGCAATCGCTGCGATTATATCCTTATTGATTGTCCACCTTCGTTAGGTCTTTTAACAATTAATGCGCTTGTTGCTGCCGACGGGCTACTCATTCCTATTCAGTGTGAATATCTAGCCCTAGAGGGGTTGAGCCAGTTACTTAATACCGTGAACCTTGTCAAGCATAAGCTGAATCCGACATTATATATTGCGGGTGTTATATTGACGATGTTCGATCCAAGGACGCGTCTCTCAGGCGATATCGTACGGGAGGTGCGCAATCATTTTCCGCAGGAGGCATTTCAAACGATTATCAGCCGTAACGTACGATTGAGTGAAGCGCCCAGTTTTGGGCAAGCGATTCTCGATTATGATCCCACGTCTCCTGGGGCATTGGCCTATCGTGCGTTGGCCGAGGAGGTACTTGCTCGTGGCTAAGCAAAAACCTAGTTTAGGGCGAGGTCTGGGCGTACTCATTACTGGTGCATCTGAAGTGCTAGCCGCTCAGCAAGCGATCTCGCCTACTGACGCATTTGAAGAAGAGGGTATTCCACAGGTACCTATTGATAGTATCACACCTAATCCTCACCAGCCACGTAAAGTAGCGTTGCGTGAAGATGATCCACAATTGTTAGCGTTAAGTGTATCTATCAAGGAGCATGGCCTGTTACAGCCCATTGTTGTTACGCGGATCAGCAGGAGCAAAGCATACGATGCCACATCCTGGTTCTCGGATGAGCCAGTGGCAGAACCCGCTGTTGCCGAAGCTGCTATAGAATATTGCATCATTGCAGGTGAACGGCGCTGGCGTGCATCGCGTCTCGCTGGTCTGAGCACTGTGCCTGTGATGATTAAAGATGCCACGCCACAACAGATGTTGGCTTTGGCGTTGATTGAGAATCTTCAGCGTGCCGACCTTAATCCTATTGAGGAAGCATTGGCCTATCAAGCCTTGATTGAGGAATTTGGCTTGACGCAGGAGATGGTTGCCAGACAGGTGGGCAAGGATCGCTCGACGATTACGAATGCTTTGCGCTTATTACAACTCTCGCCAAAGGTTCGTGAGGAGTTGATCAATCAGCCTGAAGTCTTTAGCGAAGGCCATGCGCGTGCTCTGGTTGGTATTATGCGTGAAGAAGACCAGGTTGCGGCTATGCATAAGGTGATTACTCTGCGACTGAACGTACGCCAAACGGAAGAGCTAGCGGCACGTATTAAGGCTTCAGCAAGTAAGGTTTCAGAGAGCGCTGAAGCGGCGGCTCAGCAGCCCGCAACCTCTCTCCCTCGGCGACCTGCTCTGCTCGAAGAGCTGGAAACGTCCTTTCGTAATGCACTGATGGTTAAGGTTGATCTTAAATGCAATACAAAGGGCAAAGGCACGCTGGTACTCCATTTTAATGATCAAGCAGAATTAGAAGGCTTATATAGTCGCCTGGTGAAGCCCGAAGAATAACGTAATGCAAGGATGCTGTTTATAATATATTTGGAGGGACACAACATATGACAACTGTAGAACAACCATTTGAAAAAGTGCGCCGTAAGCTGGTGGTAGCACGTATAGAATTTATGGCGCAGCTTGCAAAATTTAGTGAGGAGGAGCTGGTCAAAGCTCCCGCTGCTGGGGGTTGGTCGGCCTTACAGCTGGCCCATCATCTCTATATTGCCGACGGTCTGTTTCTGGAGCAGATGCAGAGTATTCAAGAGCAGGATAATCCTCTGATAGAGGATAGTGCGATGGTGGCCCCGCGCAAGACGGAAGAGGCGGAGACGCCTGCTTCACTTGATGCGGTACTGGCTGGTATGGCGGCACGCCGTGAAGAGATTTTTGAGTATCTCTCAACTCTTTCCGTTGATACCTGGGAGCGCCCTTTTCGCCATCCTGCATGGGGACAGAGCAAGTTCTATCAGCTCACGAATCTGATTGCGGCACACGACCATCTGCACACGCAGCAACTCGCTGACTTGAAGGCTATACTTTAATTGGTTGCCCTCACCACCACAGCACTCGCCGCAGGGCATCTCTTGTGGATGCCCTGCGGCGAGTGCTGTGGTGGTGAGGGGCTTATTTGACTGGTATTGGCCCTGGCCACTGAGTAGTTACTTGACATCACGTAGCAGGGTGTGGCTTAATGAAGAAGTGACATGATCAGACGTTTCTCCTCTCAGTACCTGCACTGCTTTCTGGATCTTTGCTGTACCACTCCATTACAGCCTGGGGAACCACGACCGTTCCGGTAGAGAACAGAAGATACTGTAGTTGCCGTCAAAAGGGTTATCGTGTCTCTTAACATCGCCATGAGACGCATTCCCTTCATGTTTGTCGAGGAATGGTTACTCAACAAGAGAGCAGGCTCAACATCTGCCTCAAACAAGGAGTCATATATCATGACCTACTCGCGCAGCAACGGTATTAAGGAGCAAGAAGAGGCCTGCCACAAAGCGCAACAGATCACAGTGGCTTGCGAGCAACTCCATATCAGGCTTGATCCTATAGATTGGCAACAATACGGAATGCAAGCACCAGTAAAAGTGAAGGGTACAGAGATCGCCTCTCTGATGAATCTCAGTCAATGTGACCCCGATGGTCTTCTGCGCCAAGTGCAGATCAAATTGCTCGAACATGCAGCGCTTGAAGCTATTCATGCTCGGCCAGGACTCAAAGCCGTGATGTGGAGTCCTGTTGAGGTAGTGCAGCCACAAGAGTTTTTGAGCCTTTGGATTATTACCCTTGAGACCGATGAGCGCATTCCTATCACGGAATCTATCAGACAAGGGCAACGCTGCTATGAATACTTTACGCTCAATAGAGACGATGAACACCAACTCGCAGTGCTCTTTGGACCGGCGAGCGAGGGTGCATATCATCTTGGCGAGAGCATAACAATTAAAGATCGTGAACGTTACTATAGCGGGCAGATTCTCTATGTCATACCACCAGGCAAGATAATTCCTAATCGTAAAAGTACATCTAGGGGGTATCATACTATTGGGGGAACTGCGTATAGAAACGATGTGGCAGCAAGATATATCATCGATTGCAATGATGGTTTTCCCCATATTGTATATCAGTCACAAGTTATTCAGTAAGGCTCAGCGAAGCATTTGCTTTTAGTTGAGCTATCACCCCCACAATAAACCAAAACATGATACAATAATCAGGCACAAACTCAGACCGAATTTTGTGGCCTTATTTTTCTTGTATAACAGTACGGAGGTTGTCTCGCTATGGTGATCAAAGATAATGCCAACAATCGAGGAGAAGAAGGAACAGTCCTCCTTGAGAGAACAGGGATGGTTGCAATGATGACATTATCACGTCCAGGCGCACTCAATGCCTTAACATCGGCTATGTACGAACAGCTAAGGGTACATCTGGAGAGCCTGCGCTCCGACGACGCGATCCATGTGCTCATCATTCGGGGCGCGGGCAAAGCCTTCGCCTCCGGTACCGACATTGCTGAATTTCAGGGCTATACAAGCAGACAGGGATCGACCTACGAACGCAAAGTGGCGACCGTTATCGAAGGACTCTACCACTTCCCCAAACCAGTGATTGCCGCCATTCATGGGTATGCCATTGGCGCGGGCGCGCTGATTGCCTCTGTCTGCGACTTACGCTATGCCACGCCAACCGCACGTTTTGGTGCACCTATCGCACGCACATTAGGTAACTGTTTGAGTATTAAAAACTATCAGCATCTGGCAACGGCATTTGGCGTTATGCGCGCAAAAGAAATGCTCTTTACCGGCCAATTACTCTCCGCCCAGGATGCCCTCCATTGTGGTTTCCTCACCGCCATTATTGAAGAAGAGCGCGTCTATGCTCACGCTCTAGAGATTGCGCAACAGATCAGTAATAATGCTCCCCTCACTATCTGGGCCACCAAAGAAGCACACCGCCGTCTCAATATGACCTCCGCAAATACCCATTTTGAGGATGTCATCACCCGCATTTATAACAGCCGCGATTTTGCCGAAGGCGTACAATCCTACCTGGAAAAACGCAAACCTCAGTGGCAAGGGCGCTAAGTCCCTATCCCACGACATTCACTACCTTTTCACCTCCTTGCCAATAGGACCATAGCAGACATACAATTCTTGTTATCTTGTCAATAGGAGCAAAAGATGTGATAGTTATATTTAACGAAACAATTTATTAAGCTGTTTTATATATTAGTAACTGATGCATAAAACAGTAAACGCATTGAAAGGATGGACCCACATTGCGTAAAAAGCTTTGGATAGGCTTGACTGCCACGATCGTTCTGGTAGTGCTTACCGCAGTCACACTATTTACGATGCAGAGCAGCAATACAAAAGCGCAAAGCGCTGACGGTGACGGCATTGGTGTACCTAAATACTGGACACCACCACAGAACAGTACGGTGGCCAGTATACTGGCGCAAATAGCAGCCTCCAAGGGACAGGCAAAAAACGCTAGTAGTTCCGCCACAATCCCTTCGGCACGAAGTTCCCCTACACGATGGTTGGTAGCGATACAGCAGCTGGCTCAGCAACCACGACGATACAACCGATCATTGTCCCGCTTAGTCTCACTTTCTCCAATGGCGTAACGCTTGACGGCAACTAAAAGGTGCAGCCTGCGCTGGCTTCGCCTATCTTCCAGAATGCTCAATTTAACAGCGGAAACATGCAGTATGGCGACGCCATACAACGGGCAGAGTTCGGGAATGATGTCGCAACCATCAGCCCGGATTATCATGTACTGTTGAGTAAGCCTGTGGTTTTGCCGACTGTACCAATTATTGTGCCAGCCCAATCAGGACGGGAAGCAACTACCCGTACGAGTGGCGTGCCTTTCGGCCTAGTGGATATCAACTTCTTCACGCCACAGATAGAGAAGCTGATCGGCACGTTGCCACTGCCTGCAACGGTTGTGCCGATTTTCCTCACCAACAACACCTTCTTGTTTGCGGGTACTCCCTGCGCTTGCTGCATCCTGGGCTTTCACGACGCAGTACCTGACTCAAGTGGCAAGCAATTGCACACGTTCATAGAGACTGCCTACATAGACCCAGGCGTTTACCCAAGACCCACTGCCGATATCACTGCGTTTAGCCATGAGATATCGGAATGGATGAATGATCCATTTAAACGGTCGTTATACTTATCTCGGAACTTTCACTACTGTTGCTAGCTCCTGCTAACAGAGGGGCATGTAGTTTTTTGGTAACGTGTACAGATCGTAGCTGCGCAATTCATTGCGCCATACACGTTGACCAACAACTCACGTAGCTGCGCAATTTATTGCACCATACATGTTGACCAACAATACGCGTAGCTGCGCAATTCATTGCGCCAGTGTTATCACCAATGAAAACATGCACAATAAATTGTGTGTCTACAAAGTTTTTCGGGGAGCACGGCGCAATAAATTGCGCAGCTACGCGTTTTCTTCTCCATCCACCACTTGCCTGCAAATTTTTGTATGTTTGCTAATTGCCTCATCGAAATTGCCATATGGAGGCGTTTATCTAGAAGAGAGAGATACAGTCTCGTCAAACAATAAAAAAATGTATCGAAAGGACGAATGAACATTGTATAAGAAAATTTGGATGGGTTTGGCAGCTACGATAATCCTTGTAGCAATTGTCACAACCACATTATTTGTGGCGCGAGCTAATGGCGCAAATGCAAAAAGTAGCGGTGGCGATGGGATTGGTCAACCGGAATACTGGACACCCGCACAAAATGGTATGGTTGCTAATGTGCTGGCACGAGGAAATGGTCACCCAGCCAGCGCTGTTCCTTACTGGAGTTCGTCATTCACTTACAAAGGGACCACATATCCCTACACAATGATTGGTACCAATCCTGCCGCTGGTTCAGCAACTACGACCATACAGCCCATTATTGTACCTATCAGTTTTACTTTCTCTAATGGCGTTACCCTTGACGGTAGCAAAAGAGTCCAACCAGCTTTGGCCTCTCCTATCTTCCAGAATGCTCCATTCGTCAGCGGGAACACGCAGTATGGAGATGCTATTCAACGGGCTGAGTTCTGGAACTCTGTCTCAACGACCAGCCCTGACTACCATGTATTGCTCGGCAAGTCTACTGTTTTGCCTACTGTGTCGATTAATGTGCCAAAGCAATCGGGACAGGAAACTACTGGTCAAGCTAGTGGGGCACCTCTTGGCTTGGTGGATATTAACTACGTCTATCCAAAAGTACGCGCTATGATCTCTCTCATGCCTTTGTCTGCAACGGCCTTGCCTATCTTTCTCACGTATAACACGTTCTTCTACCAAGGTAGTACTGCCAACTGCTGCATCCTGGGCTATCACGATGCAGTGGCTAGCCTGACCAGCAATCAGTTGAACACGTATATGGTTGCGGCATATAGTGACTTAGGCATTTTCAGTCAGCCCATTGCCGATATTCATGCGCTCAGCCACGAATTATCCGAATGGATGAATGATCCTTTCATCAACAATAAGGTTCCCAACTGGACTGTGCCATCAGCAGCACAATACGGTTGCTCTAACTCTCTGGAGACTGGCGATCCTCTCGTTGGCGTAGCCTTCGACGTTAATGGCTATCATCCACAGGATGAGGCATTGCTCGCCTGGTTTGCTCGCCAAGCGCCATCGCCGAGCTACCAGGGACGCTATACCTATCTCGGAACATTTACTACCTTTTCTCCTTCTTGCTAATAAGCTATAAATAATATTACATAGAGAACGAGAGAAAAACTGCCGAGACAGTTTTTCCCTCGTTCTCTATGTAACGTTATTTATAGCTTATTAAAAGTGCTGGAGATCTTCCCAAACGTCAATTTATCACCATCGTTTAGCGGTGTGGCTTTGTCCGGTTCCAGACGTTTGCCATTGAGGCGTGTTGCGTTGGTGCTGTTCAGATCGGTGAGCACGTAAGTGCTGCCAATATGTTCTATAGCTGCGTGCACGCGTGAAATGGTATCTGCACCTTCCATCTGACCAAGATCAACTTCGGGCCGTATACCACCCAGGTCATGATCGTAGCGCCCCACCACAGCACGCTCACCCGTCAGTTGTACCTGTGTCCCATTGTCGAAGGTCAACCTGCCCCACGGCACGTTACGGTCAGACGCGAGCTGCGCACTCGGTTTCGCAGTAATAGAGTGTGTCACCGCTTGTTGAATAGGTGCGGTTAGCGTTGAGTCTAACGGAGTGGCCTGCTCAGTCGTTGGCTGACCTTGCTCTACAGTTGGCGTCGGTTGAGCCTGATTAGAAGGCGTATAGTAGACCTTTTGTGGCCGTGGCGGTGGTGGTGGTGTAATAGACGGCTTACTCGTCTGTGATCCAGGCACTAGAGTTACTTTTGGTTGTGGAGCGACAGGCGGAGTCTGTGTCACCGGCGGCACATAGACTGGCTCAGGTGGTGTTGCCGGGAGCTGTGGCGCGGCTACCGTTGGAGCTACATACGGCTCGACGGTCGGTGATGGCGTGTACACTGGTGTGGGCGGCGGTGTATAGACCGGTGTGGGCGCTGTTGGTGGCGTATAGACCGGTGTGGGCGGCGGCGTGTACACTGGTGTCGCAGGT
>VBJK01000286.1 GCA_005879655.1 Chloroflexota bacterium
TAGCAGCTCTCGAAATCTTGCAAATTTAACTCCATTCAATGGCTTTGTGAAGCCGTCTGCTGCATTGTCTTGCGAGGTGACGTGTGTGATGTCCACCAGTCCTATCTCCACCTTCTCTCGTTGGAAATGCATCGCCGCGTCGATATGACCTGATTGAGGGCGTGCAGAAGGTCTGTGGGCAAGGGACTGTGATGAGGTATTGTCTGCGTACAGCTTGATGGGCGTGTGGATGATGGGTAGGCGGAGTTCCAGCAGAAACTGAGTAGCCGTGATGATTTGCTTGATTGCATTCGCTTGGCCAATGTATTCAGCTTCAGTAGATGAGGTTGTGACACAGTGCTGTCGCCTCGACGACCATGAGATAAGTCCTCCTGCGAGGTACACTCCGTAGCCTGATGTTGACCTCCCATCTCCATGCAGCGTCCTATCCTGATAATTGGAGTCCGTGTACACGAAGAGGTTCTCGGTGTTGTCACGGTAGTATGTGATCCCAAGGTCTATAGCGCCTTTGAGGTATCGAAGAACTCCCTTTGCAATGCCTGCATGTGTTGCGGTTGGTTTGGCGAGGAATCGGCTGCACAGTGATACCGCGTATGCTAAATCAGCTCGTGTGCCTTGCATCGCATAGGTAAGACTGCCGATTACTGACTGATATCGATGAATACCTTCTGCATCGAGGATTTCTTTATCCTGATCATTCACCGTGAGCTTTGTACTGTCGTGAATGGGTATTCTCGAGGGGTTACACTCATCCATGCCGTATTTCTTCAATAGGCTTCTGCAGTACTTTGTCTGATGGATTTTGAGCGTTCCTGCGGCTCTGTCTCGTACGATCTCGATGCCCAGGTAATCCGTGGCCTCCCCCAAGTCTTTGATGTGGAATTTCTTGCTGAGCTGGCTCTTGAACTCTTGAATGATGAGCCTGTGCCGTCCGATCATCATGATGTCGTCAACATAGACCGCTATCACTAGATCAGGTCCTATGAAGACTTCTTGAGGTTTCTTGCCATGTCTCTGCAGTAGGACGTAGACCGAGTGTTCCGTGTCTAGTCTTCTGAGTCCCATCTCTTCCAATGCCTTTCTCAGTGTGTCAAACCATATTTTGGGTGCCTGCTTGAGGCCGTAGAGAGATTTGAGGAGATGACAGACCATTGTCTTGCCTTCTGGAACGTCGTCGGTGAAGGGTCCGGCTGGTATTTCGACATAGATATCGGTGTCAATATCACCGTATAGAAATGCCGTGTCGACGTCAAGTTGCTCGATGTCCCAGTCTAGCAGTGTGGCTATAGCAAGGAGGACTCGATAGGATTCGGCCCTTGCAACTGCTGCAAAGGTCTCCTGATAATCGATACCTTCTACCTGCTCGAAGCCTCTGACAACCCATCTTGATTTGCGTGTCCCATCTCTCTTATAGACCCACACCCATCTCCCTGTGAGTATCTTATGACCTGGCGGGACGTCTGACCTTCGTACGTATTCCCAGGTTTTGTTTCGTAGGAGTGCTCTCAATTCTCGATGCATTGATTCGAGCCAAAGGTCTTTGTCGCGTCGTCTGAGGATCTCGGATAGGGATTGTGGTGCTTGTAGCTGTTCTGTGGCATTGGTGAGATTTAGCATAATCAAATCAATAGTGGTAGGGGACTCAGGCAGCTCATCAGCGTCTAGCTGGTTCTCTCTGACTTTCCATGATGGAATGATGACACGACGAGGTCGTTCAGGTGGTTGCCCCTGTTGTTGACCCTGCTCGGTTTGATCGGCATTAACGTCAGAGGTCTGTTCTTCCTCTTCGTAGTTATCGTCGCTTAACTGGTCATCTTCCTCCCCCTCGACATCGCCAGTGAGCTTGTCAATGACCTTATTGATGTCGATATGATCAGGGTTGCGAGCTATTTCGCTCTGTGGGGGTGTCTCGGGGTCGCTGTTGTTGCCAGCTTCTTTCCCGACGAGGTTTCCGAGCGTGTCGTTGTCGGGATTGTCTCTCATTTCCTCTTGAATTTTTTCGTAGGTGGTGTTCCACTCTTCTATGACGACGTCTCGTGCATAGATGATCTTATTCAATTGCGGATCCCAGAGTTTGTACTGGTTTGAGGCCATGTACCCTAACAATCGACATACTGCTGCTCGTGGCTTGAATTTGCCTCCTCTAGACTTCTTTGGGATTAATACCCACGCCTTGCTGCCAATGACCCTGAGGTGTGCAAGGTCTGGCTTCCTTTTGAATATCATTTGGAATGGGGTTTTCCCATTCAGGAAGCTGTGTGGCCATAGTTTCTTCAGGTACGTAAGAGTTCTTGTTATCTCATACCACAGATTGTGAGGCAGTTTGGCGTCGTCAAGGACACTCACTGCATGAGAGACGATGTCTCCGAAAGCCTTTTCGGCGACGCCTACTTGATTGTGGGCGTGTGCGACGGTGAGCTGGAGTTCGATGCCTTCTGACCTCCATTGGTCTTGCATCTCTTGTGATATGAACTCCCCCCCGTTATCGGATCGAATCCGTTTGATGAGAACTTTCTGTTTGTCTCCATCGCCATGATGCCGAAGAATGCGTGCTTGCCATTTGGCCCAGGCTTTCTCGATATGTTTGGATCGAAGCCCATATACCCATGAGTAGCGAGTGTAGTCGTCGATGATGACGAGGACATACCCATAATGGCCGTCTAACGCTGGTCCCGGTCCTTCCAGAAGGTCCATATGAACCATTTCAAATGGTCTGGTTCCCTTCCTTAATGGCGGTTGTCTCAAAGGAAATGGTTTAGCTTTCATTTGCCCTGCCATGCATTCGTCACAGCGTTCATCGGCGAATTCGTGAGCGTCCATTCCTTTAAGTGTGATACCTGTCGAGCCTTTAACAAGCTTCTTGACAAGGTTCTTGCTGATATGGCCCAGTCTTCGATGTGCGAGATCAAGGCTTATCTGTCGGTTGGCGGCATCTATATAGTATAGATCCAGAGCCTCAAAGTGGTTGAGCTCCCCCGACTGACTGACCGATATAATTGGCAGTCCTGATGACGTATCGGCCTCGACAATGGTCCTACCTGTATTTCCATCAAACAGGTGGTGTGGTATCCAATTGGAGTATCCGATAAAGTTGTCTTTCTTGAGACGTTCGGCAGAGAGGATATTCAATCGTAATTCAGGTACGTGGATGACGTTCTGTAGAGCTATTTCATGGTCTCCAACAGGTAGTCGCACTGTCCCTACTCCCTCCGATTGTATGCTGGGTCCTGCAGTGCTGACATTGGTCACCAGGTTCTCGTACGTCTGGTACCATTCTTTTCGAGCACAGAAGTGGTGTGATGCACCCGTGTCGATGATCCACTTCTCTGCAGTGTTTCCCACGTAATTCTCGACTTCCTCCCGATTCAGGGCAGTGTGGTAGAGGTTAGAGAATTGTTGTTGCTGTGATTGCCGGCCATATAGTCATTGTGACTTCTTCTTCTTCCTGAAGGCCTCGATCTTATCCTGGTTCTTTTCTCTCCAGGGAGCAGGTGCCGTTTCAGGTCGTGCGATGTAGCATTCGCCCTCCTTCTTGATGGGATGCTTTGTTTCGCAGATTGGGCAGGTGGGCCATACTTGACGTCCTTTCTTCTCGCCATCTTCGTTGTTCTGCCTCTTGCTCGGGGATGACAGGCGTGTTCCACTGCGCTTCCGGCTTGTAGACGAGGATGTGGTAAGGTTCAGCTTCGAGTCCTCGTTGTCTGGTCTTGCTGACGCCGTGGGTCTGGTCTTGCCTGCATTCAGCTTAGACTGGAACTCTTCTGAGATGCTCGTGCGTATGCTGTCGACGGAAGGCCATTTTGATTGCCTATATGTCTCGGTAGTCGTGGCCGTGAGATCTTCTCCGAGGTCGACGGTGAGCAGGTACGCGGCGAGGATGTCTAGGTTGATCTCTCCGAGGTTATCCCTTATGCTTCTTGTCGTTGTGACGACCTTTCTCATCCACTCGTCTGGATTTTCGCCTGCTTTCCTTCCTCCTTTGAGCTTGAACAGTGTGTTGAGTTCCTTGACCCATGTCCCGCAGGTTGACTCGACATATAGGACCTTGAGCCTATCCCAGATGCTCTTGAGGTCATCTAGGCTCCCCAGTTCTTCCTTGCAGGTGTCTGATATCCTGGAGTTGATGTCGTTGATGGCCGTTCGCTCTGCCTTTTCCCATTGGTCCCACTGATCTATGTGAGCTTTAATGTATTCCAGCTCTTCTTTTGCCTCTCTTAGAGACAATTGGACGTAGGGAGGTAGAGGCGTTGCCTCCAGGGAGGTTTTGGTAGTGGACGTAGCCATTCTGGCTATTTGAGGTAACGTGAGCGGCTTATGTGAGCGCCGGGCTCATAACCTGTCAGATTGAGCAGGTTTTAGGATGATCTATTGTCA
>VBJK01000571.1 GCA_005879655.1 Chloroflexota bacterium
CGTGGATGGTGGTCCGAAGGGGTCCAATGAAGTCGATGGTTTTGGTCTGGAACTTGTCAGTTGGGGGTGGGATTGGTTGGAGGAGTCCAAATGGTTTCTGGGTGGAGCTTTTGGTCCTCTGGCAGGTGTCACATGTCTTGATGAATTTATCAATGGTGGCAGCCATCTTTTCCCAATAGTAGTTCCGGGCAACTTTTTCCAAAGTCTTCTTGAGGCCGAAATGTCCTCCACCAAATCCTTGGTGGATTTCTTGGATGATGGTCTTCCTGATGTCAGGGTATCCTGGGACATAAAGCCTGTTATCCTTGTAGATGAGGCCATTGCGGACATTCATCCATGGTTTGAGTTCGACCTTGGTGGAGAGCTGTCGAAGGCGTTCTATCCAGTGTTGGTTGTCGATGGTGGTGATTCCGAAGATGTCTCGCCTGGAGATGGCATCGGCTACCTGGTTCTGGGATCCTGGTCGGTGGATGATGATATAGTTGAATTGGGCCATGTAGGTGAGCCATCGTGCTTGTTTGGCAGTGATCTTCTCCTGGTTCTGGATATAGGTGACTGCGGCGTAGACAATAGCAAACAGCTCCTTCTCGTAAATAATCCAATTGGTTTCTGCACCGCTGAATGTCTTGGAGGTGAATGTGATCGGCTTGTCGCTCTGTGACAGGACACCTCCTAGTGCTACATCTGAGGCATCTGTGGTGACTGTGAATGGTGCTGAGTAGTCTGGGGTTTGGAGGAGTGGGGCAGTCATGATAGTCTTGATGAGGGTCTCCTTGGCTTCTTGGCATGAGTCATTCCACTCGTTGAGAGATTCTTCCTTGAGGAGGTTGGTCAGAGGGATAGCAATCTGGGCGTAGTTTTGAATGAATCGTCGGTAGTATCCTGTGAGTCCAAGGAAAGCTCTGAGTTGCTTGAGAGATGTGATTTCTGGCCAGTTGGTGATGGTGTCGATCT
>VBJK01000572.1 GCA_005879655.1 Chloroflexota bacterium
AAGGCCATCCTCTATCAGAATAAGAAGCCGCTCCCTGTTGAATATGACTTGAGCAAGCCTACGGATGTCAGTGACTTACTTAGACAGTTCTTTACTTACACTGAGCCTGATATTGAGAACTTTGAAGTTGCTGTACGCGAATTTCAAGAGCGTATTCCTGAGCTTGCTAAGAAATTACTAGAGATCATTGCGCAAGAACATAAGCTCAATAAACGCTTCATAACCGCTTTTGACAAATTTGCTGAGCTTTGCCGCACATCACTCGATCCCCAAATGAGCTTGAAAACGATTGATGAGATGCTTGTACAGCATCTGCTGACAGAACGCCTCTTCCGTACTATCTTTGATAATACAGACTTTGTGAGCCGTAATGTGATTGCAGTTGAAATCGAGAAAGTGATTCAAGCACTGGCTCATCGTTCTTTCAATCGTCATGAGTTCCTCAAATCGCTTGACCGCTTCTATGTGGCGATTGAAGGTGCAGCCAAGGGGATAGAGAGCTGGTCGGAGCGTCAAAGCTTTCTGAATACTGTCTATGAACGTTTCTTTCAAGGCTTCTCAGTGAAGCAGGCTGATACTTATGGTATTGTCTATACTCCTCAAGAGATTGTCGATTTCATGTGTGCCAGCGTAGAGGAGGTATTACAAAGGGAGTTCAGTACCTCTCTTGCGGAGCCAGACGTGCAGATACTTGACCCAGCGACTGGTACTGGAAGTTTTATTGTCAACTTGGTTCATCGCATACCTCGTCATCGGCTAAAATATAAATACCAGCATGACCTCTTTTGTAACGAAATCACCTTGTTACCCTACTATATCGCCTCGCTTAATATCGAACATGAATATTATGAGCGCATGAAAGAGTATGAATCATTCGAGGGTATATGTTTTGCTGATACATTGGAGTTAGCAGAAGGTCAGCAAATGTCTCTGTTCGTTGAAGAAAATACTGACCGAGTACAACGTGAAAAAGATGCTCACATTATGGTGGTGATTGGTAATCCCCCATATAACGCTTGGCAAAAAAGCGAGAATGATAATAACAAAAATCGCAAGTATCCCACCATTGATCAACGAATACGAGAGACATATACGAAAGACTCTAAGGCGAGCAACAAAAATGCTCTTTCTGATGCCTATGTCAAATTTTTTCGCTGGGCTACTGACCGCTTACAGAAACGGGATGGTATTGTTTGCTTTATTAGCAATAACAGTTTTCTTGACGGTTTTGCATTCGATGGTTTTAGAAAGCAATTGGCAGAAGATTTTACCTCTATTTATCACCTGAATCTCGCAGGCAACGCACGCAAGGGAGAAAGTGGCAATGTTTTTGACATTATGGTAAGCGTTGGCATCACTATAGCGATACGCTCCTCAAAACATCAAAGCAGACATATCAGATATTCTTGTTTACCAAAACAATGGGGAAGAAAAGAGAAGCTAGCATTTTTACATGTAAAGAAAAACATTTCAAATATTGAATGGGCAGAAATACAACCTGATGAGAGATATACATGGACTAAAAGAAGCAAAAGAAGAACCAATGGAAAACATTCCTGTTATCTTTAGCCAATACGGTGGGGGCGTAAAAACTAACCGGGATATCTGGACCTATGATTTTAGCCATAATGCTCTTGAAGCAAAGATGAAACTATTTATTGCTACCTATAATGCTGAGGTTGACCGTTGGCGGCGGCGTGGCAACAATGCTCAGTCCATAGATGATTTCGTGCTGTATGACGACACAAAAATTAAGTGGAGCGAAGGACTAAAGCTCAATCTACAGCGCGGTAATTATACCGATGATTACAATCATGCTAAAGCACGATTATCTTTATATCGTCCCTTTTGTAAACAATGGTTGTACTTTGATCGGATTATTATTGAAAGAGTATATCAATTTTTTCAATTTCTTCCTACTACTATCAGTGAACTAGAAAATAGGGTTATTTATGTGCCAGGATTAGGAAATAGGCTAGGATTTGGCTGTCTTGTAACAAATACTATTGTAAGATTAGATATAGCCTTTGAAAAAGCTCAGTGCTTCCCCTACTACACCTACACCCCAGACGGCAGTCATCGCCGCGAAAACATCACCGACTGGGCACTCACGCAATTTCAAACCATGCATGGCACAGAAGTTACCAAATGGGACATCTTCCACTATGTCTATGCCGTACTCCACCATCCGCAGTACAGAGAGCGCTATGCCGAGAACCTCAAGCGCAATTTGCCGCATATTCCGCTTTTACCACAACATGAGGAATTTACGAATTGCGTGTGTATAGGTAAAGAGTTGATGGAACTGCATCTGAATTATGAGCAAGCAAAAGAGTATCCGCTTGCTTGGCAGGAGAATGAACAAGTAACGTTTGATTGGCGCGTGACGAAGATGAAGCTAACGCCAGATAAAACAGCGGTGGTGGTCAATGAGTGCCTGACATTAGCGGGAGTCCCACTAGAGTGTTTCCAGTATCGCCTGGGTAGTCGTGCTGCCCTTGAATGGATCATTGATCAGTACCAAGTGACAACCGACAAGAGAAGCGGCATTGAAAATGATCCCAATCGCTTGGATGATGAGCAATATATTGTACGTCTGATCGGAAGAGTTATAACCGTGAGTGTTGAGACGGTGAAGTTGATCAATATATTAGCACAGGCCGTAACGATATAGGTCATTTTTACTAAGTCGGAACCCATCCAGGTCTGGCACTAATCCCCCTCACACCATTCTCCAAAATTCATCTCCGCTCCAAAAATTTTTGCTCAGCTAAAATTATACAAGAAGAAGTATAGTATCCAATGACTAAATGTGCTATACTAGTTGCAAATCTTATACAGTTTCATAACCTTTATATTTGACGAATGAGCCGAAAGTGCAAGGATCAATATGAGAATAGGTATTCTAGAAGATTATCCCGCATTATGTCGCATTTTGCAACTGTCCCTGAAGATGGCAGGAACTTTCTGCCACTTGTCACCGCGCCTGCTTCGATGGATCTCATCATTGTCGATTTCCTGCTGATGGCAGAGCTGTCAGGGGCTGAGGTCATTCGCTACGTCAGGACGGTCTCGCCCGATATGCCCGCTATTCTCATCTCAGCTGCTCCACTGACCACTCTGCAAGCTGCCACGATCGGACTTCCCAGGTTGAAGATCCTGCAAAAGCCATTTGAGACGCGTACTTTGCTGACCATAATACAGACAATTTCTAGGGCGTAAGGTGCGCTACTCCCTAAGAGGTGATACAGATGAAGCAATTTAATCATATAAGTGCCTTGCTACGCCAAGTGCGTTCACTGCCGCTCTTCATGCTTCGCCTCTCCACAAGCAAACATGTGCTCATTGTGATGCTCTCTTATGGGCTGGGATGCGCTGGACTCTGGTTTCTCTTTCCCCTTGTGCATAACGGGGCCAGCATGTTTCTGCCCATTGTCAGTGCCTGCTGGCTCTTTCGTTACCGGGGCCTGCTCATTAGCCTTGTGCTTAACGGGGTCATCTTCCAGCTGATCTACGCCTTCCTCTTGCGGGGCATGTTGCCTGACCAAGCATTCCTGGAGGGGGGGGTCATTGGATTTAGCACCTCGCTTGGACTTGGTCTGGTGGTCTGCTGGTTGCGGGTTGCCGTTGATCTCGTGTATGTGGCTCGTCAGCAGGCTCTTGCAGCAGAGCAAGAGCGCTTGCAGGCATTACAAGTAGGGCGCGAGGCCACCTTCGCCTATGAGCACCAGTGTAAGCTCAATGAACTGAAAGATCAATTTCTGCTCAATGTGAGTCACGAGTTGCGCACACCGCTAACGGTATTAGGAGGCTCTCTCGAACTGCTCAAAGTGTACTACGATGAGCTTGACCAGACGATGCGCGATGAGGCGCTGACCCAGGCTGTCGAAAACCATAACAGACTGGTCAACCTGGTCAATCGAGTACTAGAAGCTATTACTGTCACGCAGGAGTTTTCGCCAGCCCAATGCGAGGCCGTCCACGTCCAGCAGATTGTGCAGGAAGTGCTGTCACAGCTCGATCCCCACGATCTGGAGGCTTACACGTTCTGTGTGCAGGTTTCTGAGCAGGTTGTAGTCTGGGCTGATCCGCAGTACTTGATACAAGTACTGCATAATCTGCTCAGCAATGTGTTCAAATACGTCCCTAAACAGACGGAGGTCTGTATTGCAACAATACAACCGACTCCCTCCTCACCAGTCTGTCTTTCGGTGCAAGATGCTGGTCCAGGCATCTCACCCCAG
>VBJK01000302.1 GCA_005879655.1 Chloroflexota bacterium
CGAGCAAGGACCATTGGTTGATTATAGCTGGCTACCTACACAGCACTTTCCCGTGCTGTCAGCTCGGATCGAAACAGGACTCTACCGTATCGCACAGGAAGCCTTGACGAATGCACGTAAACATGCGAAGGCACACACCATCTCGATGACGCTGCTGGCAGAGGAGCGATGGGTGATCCTCTCGGTACAGGACGATGGGTGTGGCTTCGATCTGGAAAGTGTGGCCCAACAAACAGGCAGCAGTTCACACCATTTTGGGCTTGTGGGTATGAGCGAGCGGGTGAAGCTGCTGGGTGGCAAGCTCTGTATTGTGAGTGAGCCAGGGGAGGGCACGAGCATTGAAGTCTCTCTGCCCTATTGATGCCATGATTGATGCCCAATATGAGCAGAGAGCAAGCAAGAAAGGCGCAGTTCGACACATGATCCGTATCATATTGGTTGATGATCACCCCATTGTACGTGAGGGACTCCATGCACTGCTCTCAACGCAGACCGATTTTCAGGTGATTGCACAATGTGCCAATGGAGAGGAAACCTTACAGAGAGCAGAAACCTTGCAGCCTGACCTGATCTTGCTTGATCTTGAGATGCCGATTCTCGATGGAGTAGAAACGATCAGACGGCTGAGAAGCCTCCATCTTGTGCAAGAGCCGCGTATCATTGTCTTTACCGCTTTTGATGATGACGATCGTATTATTCACGCCATCCAGGCGGGGGCGAATGGATATTTACTGAAAAATGCTCCTCGCGATGAGATATTTCAAGCCATTCGTATCACAAGCGCAGGGGGGTCCATCCTGCAACCGATCGTTGCCTCAAAGTTGTTCCACCATTGGAGCTTACAGGAAAAAGATGCTCTACGCCAAGGGCAGAGCGAGAGTCACAGACAAAACTCACCATCTCCACTTGTAGGGAACATGCCGCGTGCAGTACCAGCTGGTCTTGTGGATGTGCCAATTGAAGCATTAACCGAACGTGAACGAGAAGTGCTGGGCTTGGTTGCACAAGGAATGCCAAACAAAGAGATCGCATCCCATCTGGTGATCAGCGAACGGACCGTCAAGTTTCATGTGAGTTCAATTCTCAGTAAGCTCGGTGCAACCAATCGTACCGAGGCAGTCGCGCTGGCAGCGCAGCGCGGTCTCATTACGTTGCGCTAAGGAAGGAGGGAGTCTGCTCAACTGAAGACTGTACGAAAGTGCAGTCTCTTAACTGTCCTTTCGTACGATGCAACTAATGTCTTCCAACGGGTACACTCGTTTCAATTCTGAGAATGAAGTATTGGGGCCAATCCGTTGCCCCCACGACCCGAAAGGAAGATATATATGTCACCATTTGCCCCTGATACTCCTCCTCGTACAGCGCTTGTTACTGGTGCTTCGCGTGGGCTGGGGTTAGCCCTGGCTCGTGAACTGGCACGACGAGGCTGGAGTTTGATAATAGATGCGCGTGGAGTGGATGCTCTGGAGCTAGCGCGCGCGGAGCTTTCTCGCTCGACACGGGTGATCGCTCTGGCAGGCTCTGTGACAGACCCGGCACACCGCCAGAACTTGGTAGCAGCTACCTACGAGATCGGCCCCCTTGATGCACTGGTCAATAACGCCAGTATCCTTGGTCCCAGCCCTCAGCCTGCCCTGCTGGAATATCCGCTGGATGTGCTAGAGCAGGTCTATCGCGCGAATGTGATTGCCCCGCTGGCCATTATCCAGGCATTACAGCATCGCTTGAAGCCGGGTGCGTGCATTGTCAACATTACTAGCGATGCCGGAGTTGAGGCATATGCTGGTTGGGGTGGCTATGGCTCAAGCAAGGCAGCTCTGGAACAACTTTCGCATATTCTGGCCGCTGAGAACGAGTCGTGGCGTGTCTACTGGGTTGATCCGGGCGATATGCGCACGCAGATGCACCAGGAAGCATTTCCCGGCGAAGATATTAGCGATCGACCACTGCCGCAAGAGAGTGTGCCAGGATTGATCGATCTGCTCACAGGCCATCGTCCCAGCGGACGGTACGCGGCTCGCGCTCTGCCTGTAGAAGGGTGAGGTCCATGCAGATACCGGACACGTTGCACCGTGCTTCTCACCCCTTGTCGCTGTGCGAGCAAGGCTCTCGCCTACGACAATCACAAGAACCTACCAGCAGTTCAGACGCCAAGGCTTCCTGCTGCATCTCATCTGGCAGTCAGAGGGAACGCGTGACAGCTCTGCAAGCATTGGATTTTGTATTGCCGCCAGAGCTGGAAGCCGGTTCGCCACCGGAGGCACGTGGACTGGCGCGTGATCAAGTGCGCTTGATGGCTTCGTACCGCTCAAATAATCGTGTGGTGCATACCCAGTATCGCCAGATTGGTGACTTTCGGGACGCGGGCGACCTGCTCGTCATTAATAGCAGTGCAACGATGAATGCTGCGCTCCATGTGACGCGGGCGGATGGTATGCCGCTTGAACTGCACCTCTCCACCCATCTGCCAGCGGATTTGTGGGTGGTCGAGATGCGTCTGCCGCAGGAGGAGACCACTGTGCCGTTCTATGATGTTGCTGTGGGTGAGATGCTGAGCCTGCCTGCCGGGGGCAAGGCAACGCTGCTCACTGCTCGCCTCGATGACCGGAGTGCACCTACTACAGGGCCGCACAGGCTGTGGATTGCCACACTTTCCCTAAGAGAGCCGCTGCAAGAGTACCTGGCACACTACGGATTTCCGACTGTGAGTTGATCACGCGACTGGTTGCCCATGGCATACAGATTGCGCCCTTGATCCTGCATACAGGTGTTGCCAGTCTTGAAGAGCATGAACCGCCCTACGAAGAGTACTATCGTGTTTCGGCAGAGACGGCCCGTCTGGTCAATGCAACACGCGCGCGAGGGAAACGTGTGATAGCTGTTGGCACGACGGTCATACGCGCTCTGGAAACGGTGACTGACAGCGACGGCACAACTCATCCTGGAGAAGGCTGGACCCGTGTCGTTGTGACGCCAGAGCGAGGTATCCGAGCGGTGAATGCGATGCTCACCGGGTTGCACGAACCCCGCGCATCGCATCTCTTGATGCTGGAGGCGTTGGCCGGACGAGAGCATCTGAAGATAACCTATACTGAAGCGTTGAATGAGGGATACCTGTGGCACGAGTTTGGCGACTTACATCTGATTTTGCCGTAGAGGCTGATCGAATAGAACACAGAATACCCGTTTTACGGCTCACGTCGTATTGCGGCTCACATGCAACGAGAAGGAGTACAGATTAATCGGAAAGCGGTCCAACGTCACATGCGAGAAATGGGCATTGTAGCTATTTACCCAGGGCCAAATTTGAGCCGACGACAGCATAAAGAACATGTGTTCCTGTATTTTTTTAAATATGACGCTTGGTACTGCAAATCAGGTGTGGGGCATCGATGTTGCCTATATTCGATTACATAAATAATGTATGGATTTGGTCGCTGTTTGAGATTGGTCCTCTCGCTCTGTCGGCGAGCCTTGCACTCGATCAAACACGCGAAATGCCTTTTGTTCTAGAAGCTGTTCAATTCGCTCTTTAAGCTCTCGATTATAAGACTCCTGACGCCTGCTCCTGGCTTTTGGCTTAGTTGACGATGATCATGTCACTAAAGAGAGGAAAAATACGTGAATTCTTATGTGGAATCAATACTGTGAAATAAGAGGAAGAGAACATGGACATCAAACGAAGTGGTTCACAACCGTCAGGCAAAGGACCAGCTGAGTACTTTACTGGCACGGTCCGCATTGACCCCCTCTTCGAGGCACCCGATCCGGCACGCGTGGCTGGTGCCAGTGTCACGTTTGAACCCGGCGCTCGCACAGCCTGGCACAGCCATCCGCTGGGCCAGACCCTGATCGTGACGGCGGGCTGTGGCCGGGCACAACGCTGGGGAGGCCCGATTGAAGACATTCGTCCGGGGGACGTGATCTGGTTCGGACCTGGGGAGAAACATTGGCATGGGGCCGCACCAACCACAGCCATGACGCACACCGCCCTACAGGAGCGGCTCGATGGCAAGGCGGTTGACTGGATGGAAAAAGTGAGCGACGAGCAATATCAGGGCTAATCGCAGAGGCAAGAACGTAGCGGTCTGTCACACAAGGACGAGAAGACGAGACGATCGCCCGTCTCGTCTTCTCCACTGACTGTCCACGGCCCTACAAGCTCTGGATGGAGCCTCGAAGGTATTGTGTAGCAACGAGCCGCCACCCGAAACGAGAGCCTCTTGCCCGCGCGTTCGGCGCGACCGATATCATCACCGAACGCGGGGAGGCGGGCGTGGAGAAGATCAAGGAACTCACCGATAGGCTCAGAGCGCACTCCGTCATCGAGGCGGTTGGCACCCACCTTTTTTGCATTGCGATGAATATACTTTCTCTAGAAGAAAGATTTTTGTGTTTCACAAGGTTCTAGTAACTCTTCAGTTCTCTCATTGCATGAGATGAAGACGGGCGCGGTGGACAAAGGGAACATGTCACCAGTTCTCACTTTTGGGCGTGTCATCTCCGTAGATAGCAATATCAGTTCGTAACAAGAAGCAGTGCTAGTGCTTCTGCACGAGAGGTTGTAGGGATTGGGGGTGGCATTTGGCGAAGCCTCGCCTTTCGGGGTTTGGGGTGTCCCCAAATGCTCCCATTCCCCAAAAGGTTTTGGGGTTCTGCACTAGGTCTGTTGATTGAGGTCAGCTTTCTTGCAATTTTCACGAGAGCGCTTCCTGGGACCGTAAGGTCTGTAAAGAGAATGGTAGAGAACTATGACACAAATACGAGGCGTCATTTTTGATCTTGATGGAACGTTGGTTGAGAGTAACGACGCGCACGCACATGCTTGGGTGCAGGCCATGGAGGAGCAAGGCTACAACGTCTCATTTGAAACGGTACGTCCGTTGATTGGTATGGGTGGAGATAAAGTCTTGCCGCAGACGCTGGGCATCGCAAAAGATACTGAGGAGGGGAAGCGCATTAGTCAGCGTCGTAAAGAGATCTTCAGGCAGCGCTATGTGCCACATCTGAGGGCCTTTCCCGGTGCGAGAGAATTGCTTGAGCGTATGCATGAGCAAGCATTGAAATTGCTCATTGCGACTTCAGCTGAACCTGATGAGGTGCAAGCATTGCTGCGGGTGATTGGTCCGCATGTAGATGGATGGTTTAGCGACATCATCTCGGCGCAGGAGGCGAGCCATTCTAAACCTGATCCTGATGTCATCTCTGTCGCCGTAGAGCGCAGTGGCTCTAGTCCGCAAGAGCTAGTGATGATAGGCGATACCCCCTATGATATTGAGGCAGCAGCGAAAGTGAATATCAAGACCATTGCTTTTCGCTGTGGCGGCTTCCGTGATGAGGATCTGGCGAGAGCGATGATGATCTATGATGGTCCCACTGATCTGCTTGCTCGTTACGACACGTCAGCACTGGTAAAAGGGATATCAGAGAGAGGAGAATGACATGCGAATACGTTTCGTGTGGGGATTGACTGCGGCAATTGGCGGTGCTCTCCTGTGGCGAAAAATGAGAAAGAAAGCGCTCAGCCAGCGATGGGAGCAACATATGAGCGAGTCTGAGAGAGACTCGCGTAGTGCGCGTACCCGTATTGTGATTCTTGGTGGAGGATTTGGTGGACTGGCCACAGCGCTAAGATTGGAGAAAGAGTTGGGTGCGGCTGAGGATGTGAGCATTCTGGTCATTGATCGTGACAATGATCTCTTGTTCACTCCACTCTTATGGACGGTGGCTGCCGGGCGTACGAATCCAAACGACGTCATTGTCCCCATCCGTGATTTTCAAAAAGGCAGACGGTTCCATGTTCTGCATGCCGAAGTTGAGCAGATCGAGTTGGAGCAGAAAATCGTACATACCTCAGCTGGTGCGCGCCCCTACGATATCCTGGTCATTGCTCTAGGCAGCAACACTGTCGTGCCGAATCTGCCAGGTTTGCGTGAGCTGGCGTTGGGGTTTCGTACCCCGGCTGATGCACTGCAACTGCGCAATCATCTCATCGATGCTATAGAGGCGGCCCATCACACCGATGATCCGGTGCAGCAACAGGCTTGGCTGACATTCGTGGTGGGGGGTGCAGGCGATACGGGTGTGGAACTGGCGGCAATCATTCAAGATTACCTGATGGCAGGACTCTTCGATGAATATCCCTGGCTGGTCGAGGCACCGATTCGTGTGATCGTGGTCGGACGCGCAGAGCGTCTGTTGCCGATGAGTGAACCTGCAACAACGAAAGTGGTTGAGCGGGTCTTGCAAAAAGAGGGCATAGAAGTGCTGACGAGGACATCGATCACGGGGGTGACAAGGACAAGCGTGCAGACAAGCAGAGGCAGCATTGCGGCCAGGACATTGTTCTGGGCAGCGGGGATTACGGCCCCAGAAGTGGTGCGCCGCCTCGGCGTCTCGCATGCAGCCAATGGAGCCGTCATGGTCGATGACTTCCTCAACATCCCAGGTTATGGCAACGTGTATGTGATTGGTGACTCAGCCTGGGCCTATGATTCAGTGAACGGTCATGCGGTGCCACCAACCGCTCAAGCAGCACGTCAACAGGGAGAGTACGTGGGCAAGACGATAGCCATACGATACATGGGAGGTCATGCTTATCCCTATCGTTATGTGACTCTGGGCCATTTAGCCCTACTAGGCCATCATACTGCTGTGGCAAGGATCGGCTCATGGACGCTCTACGGACCAGCCATTTGGCTCTTGTGGCATCTAGTCTACCTCTGGCGCAACCCTTCATGGAGCAAGCGGATACGATTGGTTGTGGATTGGCTGCTTTCTGCAATGCTGGGTCGCGAGACTGGACAGTTGCGCCTGCTCAGCGGATTGCCACAGCATGACAAGGTTCTTGAGACTGCCTAGATGTAACGTTCCTCTCCTGGTCCTTCAGAGTTTGGGGATCAGAAAGCGAAGGGTTGGGATCATCCTCCCCTCCCAAAGTGGTACGTAACGCTTCCCGAATGGCGTTTCATCATTGACAACAGTGGCGTGAGCTGACTAGCAGAGGCCGGAGAGGCCAAAAAAAAACGAGCCAATCTGGCCCAATATGCATCAACCTAACGCTTGACAGCAGGATTGCAAAGGGCAGCAAGCCCTGGACCCCCGGCTTAGGTTGATGCGTATCTTGTCATGAGGATCATGCCAGATCACCAAATCATCTGGCGCAAACTGATCGGTATGCAAATCATTTGGCGATTGAAGTACACTCATATGTCCATGTACCAGCTGTTGAGGCCCTAACAACTGGAGAGTGGAAAACAGCCTGTGCTGTTTTGCTTCATGCAGGTCCTGCTCGACCTGGAAGTAGAGACTCATCGAAGAGTCTCGATACTCCCTAGAAAGGAGGTGATTCAGCCGCACCTTCCGGTACGGCTACCTTGTTACGACTTCACCCCAATCACC
>VBJK01000303.1 GCA_005879655.1 Chloroflexota bacterium
GGCGAGCTTGGTAAATGGGAAGGATGTATGGGTTGCAGACTCAGGCGCATCGAGGGCAATGACTCGGTATCCTGAGATCATTGACGACATCCACGCACTCGAAAGACCCGTTAGATTTTGGCTAGCTGGCAAGAAGGTTTGGATCATTGGCAAGGAAGCTGGCACGGTCCGTCTCAAAACAAAGTTCGGCATGTTGGTGCTCTTGGAAGTCCTATACGTCCCGGATTGCGACCAGAACCTTCTCGCCCACAAACCGTTAATTCGGAAAGGATGCTCCGTCCATTACACGCCCTCAGGCGTGTATGTCTGTTCCCCAAACGGCGAAACGATGGCATTTGCGCCGGAGAGATTGAACGAAAATCAATGGACCCTTTCCGATGTGCAAGCAATTCTCCCTAAACGAGACCACGCGAATGTCGCCTCCCAGTCGCAAATGACCTCGCTCACGCACCGACGTTTTGGACACCCAGGACGAGACCGATTCAACCATGCGATTGAAACCTACAAGATCAAAAACGTTGCCGCCATCCTCGAAACTTACCCGTGCACGCCGTGCGACCTGAGCAAGTCCCATCGGGAACCGCTTTCGAAGGAGCCACGGGCTGAAGTCAAAGAGATTTTGGAAATTCTCCATTCCGACACATGGGGACCGGCGAGGATCACAACATATACAGGAATGCGCTGGGTATTGACCATCATCGACCTGAAGTCTAGAATGTCTTGGATTTTCTTGTTGAAGACCAAATCATCATACGAGGCATTCGAAAAATTCGAAGAATTCAAGGCATATATCGAAAAGTCCACGGGGAAGTCGATCCGCCTCATCAGAACAGACAACGGAACGGAATACCTCGGACCCTTCGTAAATCGATTGATGATGTGGGGAATCAAACATGAAACCTCGAGTGATTATACACCTGCGATGAATGGCCTTGCAGAGAGGTTAAATCGGACGTTGCTCGAAACGACTCGTGCAATCATGAAAGATGCAGGAGATGTGGATTTACGGCTCTGGGGTGAAGCAATTAAGACGGCGAATTATCTCAGGAACCGTCTTCCCTCTCGGGTTTTAGGGTGGAAAACACCCTACGAAGTCTTCTTCGGAAAACCCGCCAAAATCGACCATCTCCGTGTCTGGGGATCGACTTGCGTGATGCACATCCCAGAAGAGACAGGGCGTTCAAAGATTGGGGATGACAGAGGGGAATATGGAATTTTTGTTGGATACTCGGATGAAAAAAGGGGATATCGTGTGTTGGTTGGAAACCCAGAAGATGGAAAGATTGTTACGTCTTGGCATGTCAGATTCTTTGAAAAGGATGGTTCGGACACCGTCGTTTCAGGATTCCCTGCAGTCCCGGATTCATTTGACGCCAACTCGGACGACGAATCGGCGAGAAACGACAATGACCCAGAACAACAATATAATACCACACCTCCGGAAACACCACAACAAATTCCAGCGCCGTCGCCATCCCCTGCTCCCACAATTTCAACTCAGGCACGTCCTCCAACGGCGACTCCAAGTCCGCCTCCCGAACAGACATCGATGAATCAACCTCGTAAGTCGGGAAGGAACGCGAATAGTGACCCGGCAGTAAAGGCGAAACACCTCGCCTGGAAGCACCAAGAATACGACGAAGAACATGTCTCCTTAACCCTCGAATGCATTGACAATGAACCGAAAACCCTCCGCGAAGCCCTCAATGGGCTCGACAAAGATCAATGGAAAGAATCTGCACGGGCCGAATGGGATGCGCTTGAGAGGAATGGAACATTCGAGATTGTCAAAAAGCCGGAAGGCTTGGATGAGGCAGACATCGTGAAATCTGGCCATGTATTCAAGATCAAGAGGGATTCGCAAGGAAAAATTGAGAGATACAAGACTCGGGTTGTTGCACGAGGATATATGCAGGTTGAGGGTGTCAATTATCAGGACATCTTTGCTCCCGTGGCAAGGTTGGAAGCGTTTCGATTGATGCTCGCCCTCGTTGCCATGATGGATTTGGAGCTAGATCATATGGACGTGATCACGGCATTTTTGAATGGGATTTTAAAGGAAGTTGTGTACATGCACCCACCGATGGATGGAGAGGAATGTGTTTGGAAGAGGCTTCCAGATGGATTTGTGTTAAAAATGTTGAAAGCTTTGTATGGATTGAAGCAAGCTGGGAGAACCTGGTATGACACGATCCATGATGCCTTCGTCAGAGACTACGGATTCACGAGGATGGAAGCGGACCATTGCCTCTATTTGGTCCGGCGGGAGAACGGGGACTTCATTCTTGTTCTTTTATTCGTGGATGATTTGGCTTTGGCGTCGAATTCGAGAAAAATGTTGGATGGATTTAAGAAATCATTGATGGAGAAGTTTGAGATGAAGGACTTGGGAGAACTCCGCTGGTTCCTTGGAATGCGAATCACCAGGGATCGAGAACGGCGAACGCTTGGAATTGACCAATCTCAATACATCGAAAAGATGGTTTCAAACTACCAACTCCCTACCAGGACGGCGTGGACCCCGATCGAGAAAGGATACGAATTCATCGGATATGATGGAGAAAGTCAAATCACCAAAAAGTACCAAAGTCTCATCGGTTCCCTCATGTACGCCATGTGTGGCACTCGTCCTGACATTGCATACGGCGTCTCCACTTTGTCTCGATTCAACCGCAATCCCTCCTCCGAGCATTACAACGCCGCAATCCGAATTCTCAAGTACCTCGAAGGGACGAAGAATATTGGGATCCTGTACGGGTCCAAAGAGTCAAACGCCATTCTAGGATACTCGGACGCGGCATATGGGGACGACAAGGACAGCAGGCAGTCTACAGCTGGATATGCGTTCTTATGTTGGGGGGGAGTGATTGCATGGAAGAGCAAATTGCAGAAAACCGTGGCGACATCATCAACCGACAGTGAGTATATGGCGTTGGGACAGGCAGTTAAAGAGGCGCTATGGATTAAAGGGCTAGTGAGTGAGCTTGGGTTCAAAGAGGGGAATGCTACCATGACAATTCTATCCGACAGCATGGGAGGCATCGACTTGGCAAAGACCACCAAGCATCATGACCGTACTAAACATATCGACATTCGCCATCACTTCCTCCGTGAACATATCGAAAATAAGAACGTCGAACTCATCCATGTTAAGACGGAATTCATGTGGGCGGACACATTAACGAAACCGCTTGGAAGGATTAAGTTCATGGCATGTCGTGACGGTATGGGATTGAGCGAGGTCTGACGCACGTTGGGGACGAGATAAAAGTGTTTGTGCGTGCTTGAAAGTCTTGTTTTTGCGATATGGCTGTGGTGCTCAACCACTACGCCATCACCAAAATGCTTCCGCAACGAAGTTTGCGTGCTTTTCTAGTGTCTTCGTACTTTAGCCACGTTGGGGTGTTGAAGATCATAGGGTTATGCCCTGGTGTGACTGTCAAAAGCACTTCGCCCTCTCAAGTAGCCTTTGTAGCTTTTCATAAATAAACCATTGCAAACTCCACTTCACCGCCTGTGCATAATTTCCTACTACAGGTTATGAGCCCGGGAGCGTAAAATCTATTCAACAATCTATAACCTACAACCATGTCTACGACGGACACAATCGACATCAAAAACCTGAACATCCAGAAGTTGACGGATTCCGAAGGATATCCGACATGGAGAGCCAGGCTTAGCGTCGCATTGAGAGCCATGTCGCTATGGGGGATTGTGGACGGAACTCGATTGAAGGATAGTGTGTTGAGTAAGCCGGAGGAATTGGCGAAATGGACGAAGGATAACGATCGCGCAATGTTTTTCATCATGGCATCGGTCTCCGACGAAGTCCTTATGAATTCGGACCACAGCTCGGCAAAACAGCTCTGGGATTCGATCCTCTCGGCCTACGGCGTTGCAAAGGAGGAAAAGGTCTACCACGTATACCATCGTATCATCAATACGAAAATGTCGTCGGCAGATAATGCTAGTGAGCACGTCGCCAAGTTTAAGACGATGTTCCAACAGATTGAGGCTATGGACGAAAAAATCTCAGAAAGATTTAAAATAGCAGTGCTACTCTCGTCCCTACCAGAAAGCTATAACGTCAAAAGGCAAATCCTCTACGAAAAGGAAAAGCAAACCTTCCAAGACGTATGCGACTCGGTTATCGGTCATGTCCCCGAAGGACATTCGTCGGCGTCGGAATCGGCGGACAAAGCATTAGCGGCATTCAGCGGCGGAAATGCTAAATTCAAGAAACGTACGTACACGGGACCACCGTGCAAACATTGTCAAAAACCAACTCACTCGATCGAAACCTGTTACGAGATTCATGGGTATCCCACGTGGTTTAAAGGCAAGAAGGGATCGGGTGGCAATGACGCCAACCCTGGGGCGTCTATGGCTGTGGAAAAGGAATGGATATTCTCTGCGAGGATTTCAGAGGAGGACCTGGCGTATTCGGAGATGGGGCCGGAGGACTTAGATGACGAGCTGGCAAACTCGGCGAGCTTGGTAAATGGGAAGGATGTATGGGTTGCAGACTCAGGCGCATCGAGGGCAATGACTCGGTATCCTGAGATCATTGACGACATCCACCCACTCGAAAGACCCGTTAGATTTTGGCTAGCTGGCAAGAAGGTTTGGATCATTGGCAAGGAAGCTGGCACGGTCCGTCTCAAAACAAAGTTCGGCATGTTGGTACTCTTGGAAGTCCTATACGTCCCGGATTGCGACCAGAACCTTCTCGCCCACAAACCGCTAATTCGGAAAGGATGCTCCGTCCATTACACGCCCTCAGGCGTGTATGTCTGTTCCCCAAAC
>VBJK01000573.1 GCA_005879655.1 Chloroflexota bacterium
GGAAGACGTACTCCTGCGCCCTGATATAGGCAGTGTCCTCCCTGACCTCGATCGTCCTGCTCTCTGCCAGGGCATCGTAATACTCATGCAGGGCGGCGAGCAGAAGGGGTCCGCTCCAACCATCGGTTATGCTATGATGCTCACAGATGAGGACTGTATAATAGCAGTCTGTCTGCTTGACGATCTGTATGCGCAGCAGGGTGCGGCGTGTGAGGTCAAAAGGCTTTCTCCGGTCCACCGCCTGCATGGCCGCGATGGCGGCATCCCTTTCCTCCTGCGTGCCAAGATGGCTAATATCATGGACCTCGTACTTGAACTGTCCATGCCTGTAGACGATCTGTATGATATCTTCTTCCCAGTTGAAGGCGGTGCGCAGGATCGGATAGCGCCTGATGCAGCATTCCCAGGCTTTTAAATATGTATCGATGTCGAGCGCCCGCGGGTAATCGTAAGACCACTGCACCCTGTAGGCATCGTCCTCGGGCTGGCTCAGCGCATGGTAGATGAATCCCTGCTGCAGGCTATTTGCCGGGAATATATGCTCTATTTCATTTTTCATGGGATGTCCCGGTCTACTGCGATTGCAAGCGATCCAACAGCGCCTGGCTGATGCGTACGGAGCTGAAGTCGCTTGGGGTATAACTCTTGCCGGTCTGTGCAAACTTGTCCATGCAATGCTCTATGACCCTGATGAGATGTACCTTCAGGCTGTCCCCCAGCTCGCGAGTCGCGGCAGGGCCCATCCTGGTGCCCACGTTGAAAATCAGCCTGCCTTCGCTGACCATGCCGTTGATGTCCACCACAAGGTGCTCCAGGTTGCCAGGATGAATATCGCTCCCACTGTCTTCCGCAACGACCTGCCAATAGCCTTCCTGTTTGTCGAACTGCCCGAGGTAGTTGAAGCTGATCGGCGGCAGGTCGTTGAAGGTGAACGGAATGCTGTCCATGGCCGCGAAAGCGCCAAAGCCGAGGCCTGACAGGGAACACAGTCGTAAACCAGCCAACGGTGCGGCTGATGTCGAGCGTCGCGTCGATGTCCTCCCGGCCATGTCCTTCTAACGTGATGCCCTGCACGTCCTGGTCGTTGAGATCCCGTAGCGCATAGGCGAGGGCAGTCAGCAGCACGGCGTCTACCGTCGTGTTGTATGCGGATGGCGCCTCCTGCAACAACAATCTCGTCCGCGCGGCATCCAGGGTCACTATCGACTCGGTTTGGCTCTCTGCCTGCTTTCCAGCCTCGGGGGCCGGTATCTCCCTGAGTCGATCCAGCCACCATGCTGCTTCCTCCGGCCTACGGGCCGCATAGCTTTTGACGCAGGCCACCCACTGGCGATAACTGCTTCCCTTGCGAGGCAGCGGCTTGTCCATGTACAGGGTATGAATATCCTCGGCGAGGATGCGCCAGCTGACCGCGTCCATGACCATGTGATGCGCCGCGAAGTAGATCCTGGCGCTTCCATCCTGGTATCCGTACAGGTAGCCAGCTTGAAACAGGGGGCCTCGCTCGAGGTCGAATCCACTCTGCCAGCCGGTCAGGATGCGATGGATTTCGTCTGGTGTACGGCTCCCGACGTCCAACACTCGCAGGCATGACACCGCTATCTCGGGTTGGTAGGTCGGCAGCCACCTAGCCCCCTTCGCACCGGGCTCGCCGGGGCGTTCTCTCGCGAACGCAATGCGCAGAGCATCGTGGTGGTCCGCCAACTCACCGATGATGCGTTCGAGCTTTGCCGGTTCCAGCTCTGGAACTCTGAGCAGAAAGCTCTGGTTCCAGTGGCCGGGATGACTGAATGCGCCACTTTCGACGCTTTCCACGAACCATTGCTGGATGGGCAGCAGATCCAGCCCGCCCATCAGGATGCCCTGCTCCGATCTCACTGCCTCTGCCACATTCCTGCCATGCAGGTGGGCCGCCAGTCTGGCGATCGTCTTGGATTCGAAAATGTCTTTCACATAGCAGCCTAGACCAGCCTGCCGGGCGCGGCTGGCTATCTGTATGCTCAAGATCGAATCGCCGCCGACTTTGAAGAAATCATTATGGATACCCACCCTCTCCAGCCCCAGGACTTCCTGCCATAGATTGCACAATGTGATCTCTGTGTCGGTGGTGGGAGGCGCATAGTCCTGGTCGACAAAGGAAAAGCCAGGGTCGGGCAGCGCCTGGGTATTCAGCTTGCCATTGACGGTCAGCGGCAGGGCATCCATTTCGATGCAGGCTGCCGGCATCATATAGTCCGGCAACAGCCGCGCGAGTTCATCTTTGATGGCCGCCGGTGAAGGCGCATCCGCGCGGCTGCCTGGCACGTAGTAGGCTGCAAGATATTTCTGTGCGCCCGTCGTCCCCGCCCTCTCCCTCGCAATCACGCGGCACTCCTTGATCCCGTCTATCTGTAGAAGCGCATGTTCGATTTCGCCCAACTCAATTCTGTGGCCCTGACGGCAGCCAGCGTACCAGGTCGCCGGTCTTGTACAACCGGGTGTATCCCTTTGCCCTGTCCGCCTCGGTGGCGAAGGGATTGTGGATGAAGCGATCGCGATTCAGGTCCGGGCGGTTCAGATAGCCACGGGTCAAACCGGCACCGCCAACGTGCAACTCGCCGGTCACGCCCACCGGTACAACTCGCTTGTTGCGATCCAGAACATAGACCCTTGTATTGTCGATCGGCTTTCCTATGGATATGGACCTCTGCTCATCGGGCACGCTGCTTCCCGGAGCGATTTCATAGACCGCTGTGTCTACGGTATTCTCGGTTGGACCATAGGAATTGATGATGCCGATATGGCTTGAAGCCTCCAGGAACCTGGCGACGGTCCCGGCTTGAAGATTCTCCCCTCCGATGTTGATCCACTTCACATCCGATCGGTGATAGTTGGTGAAAGGCACGACGAGAGCTGAAAACAAGGTTGGCGTGATTTCAAATACCTCGATCCGGTTTCGCAGCAGGTAATCATTGAAGGCCGCGGGGTTCATCAACACGGACCGCGAAACGATGTGCAGGGTGTGCCCGAACAGCAGCGTGTTGAAGAAGGGCTGTACCGAGAAGTCAAAATTGTATGCCGACAACAAGGCCACGGCCAGGCTCTTGGAGAATCTCGAGTACCTCTGATCATGGTAACAGACAAGGTTCATCACCTGCCTGTGCTCAATCGGGACTCCCTTGGATTTGCCGGTGGTTCCCGAGGTGTAGATGACGTAGGCGAGGTCGTCGGCTCTGCTGACCGGCGGCAGGTGGGAGGCATCCTCCCTGAGGTACAGCTCCGCGCCGAGCTCCATATCGATGACTCTGTCCTCCGGCAGGGCAGCCGTGCGAGATGCCTCTCCATGTGCGCAGGTGAGGATGAGCTCCGTCCCGGTGTCCTGCAGCAGATAGTCGACCCTCTCCTGCGGGTAATGAACGTCGATCGGCACATAGGCTGCCCCCGCTTTCAGCACCGCCAGCATCCCCACCGGCATCTCCAGACCCCTGTCCACATACAGCGCAACCAGGGTGCCCGGCGTCAGCGGACGGCCGGTTCTTTCCTCGTACCGGGCCCTGATGAAACGCGCCAGCTGGTTGCTCCGCTGGTCCAACTCCTCATAGGTCAACCGCCGGCCTTCATACACGACCGCCGTCCTGGACGGCGTTCTCGCAGCCTGCTCCTGGAACACCTCGTGCAGCGTCCTGTCCTGGGGATGCTCCCTGTCCGTCGCATTCCAGGCGTGCACGATGGTTTCATACTCCGCGGCGCCCAGCAGGCTGCAGCCGTCGTAAGGCAACTCGGGCCGCGCCGTGAGTTGTTCCAGTAAGTTCAGGTAGTGATCTATCATCCGTGCAATGGTCGCCTGCTTGAAGAGCGCGGTGGCATAGCTGATCTGCCCCGTGATGTTGGGCCCGCTGTCATCGATCAAGACAGACAGGTCGAATTTTTCCACCTCATGGAACTGCTCAGCAGGCAGCT
>VBJK01000304.1 GCA_005879655.1 Chloroflexota bacterium
CAGGGTCAGATCAAACTTGCTCGTTGTCCCCTCTCTCTCCTGCAATGTGGCTCTCACCCCTGCCAGATCCCAGACCGAGTCGCTGCCGCCAGGAGTGTTCTGCAAGACAAGCATCACCTGGAACAGTGGCGTGCGACTCAAGTCTCGCTCAGGCTCAACTGCCTCCACCACTTTCTCAAAGGGAACATCTTGATACAGATACGCCTGCAAACACACCTCGCGCGCTGCTGACAAGAGGTCGAGAAAGGTCGGGTCGTCTGAAAGATCGCTACGCATCACCAGCGTATTGACAAAGAAGCCGATCAGCCCTTCCACCTCCGCACGGCTGCGATTGGCAATAGGGGTGCCAACGGCTATATCCGTCTGCCTGCTATAGCGCATCAGCAGGACTTGAAATCCGGCCAGCAGCAGCATGAACAGCGTCACATCGTGCTTTCGACAAAGCGCCTGCAAGCTATCGCAGACGCCTTCTGGCAGCAAGCGAGACTGACTCGCTCCCCGATCCGTTTTTACCGCTGGACGGTGATGATCGGTGGGCAATGATAAAGGGGAGAGGTCTGCCAGTTGTTTCTTCCAGTAGGCCAGTTGCTCCTCTAAAACCTGACCCTGTAAAAACTCGCGTTGCCAGAGGGCATAATCGGCGTATTGGATCGGTAACGCTGGCAGCGCTGGCGACTGCCCATTGATGCGCGCCTGGTAGAGCATCGTCACTTCACGCATCAGCACTCCCATTGACCACCCATCCATGATGATATGATGCGCCGTCAACAATAGCATATGCTCCTGCGCATCTAGCTTCAGCAAACGTGCTCGCAACAATAGGCCATGCGCAAGATTAAAACTGCACCAAGCTTCAGCATGAACTAATTGGCTTACCTGCTGGTCATGCTCACCATGAGCCAGGCCCCGCAGGTCAATCACTGGCATTGGCATGGAGAGACGCTCGGCGATGACTTGCATTAGTTGTCCTGAGCGTTCTTCAAAGGTCGTGCGTAAGACTTCGTGCCGCTGAACCACTGTTGCCAGACTCCATTCCAACGCCGAAACCTCCAACTGACCGCAGAGACGAAGAACTATAGGAACATTATACCAGCTACTCTCAGGCTCCCACTGGTGCAGGAACCATAAGCGCTCCTGCGCAAAGGAGAGTGGGCAAGGATCAGTCTTCTTTCTTCGCGCGATGGTTTGTATTCCGGACTGGCTGATTCCCTTTTGTCTCAGTCGCAGTTCAAGCATCTGCTTTTCTAATGCAAGCCTGCTGGTAGGGATGGAGCTTGCCTCTGCCCTTGCTTTTTTTTCAAATTTCCTCATTAGATCCTCGTATCTGCATAGTTTACTTAAGTATATCTTGCATTTCTTCTTCTGAAAGTTGCTGTATCTCTTTGAGTATCAGTGCGATATCTTCAATGATCGAATATCCACCTCGAAGTTTTGCTATCTCCCTGACGAGACCATCAATCGTGGGTTGCTCAAACAGAGAACGGACAGACAAGGCTACCTGAAAGGCATCACGCAACCATGAGACGATGCGGGCTGCCTGTAGGGAATGTCCCCCTAACGCGAAAAAGTTGTCATAGACACCAATCTGTTCCACATGAAGGATTTCATCCCAGATGTCAGCTACTACTTCTTCTGCCAGCGTCCGAGGAGGGATGAATATCACTTCTTGCTCTGACCGCGCAGCGTCAGGTTTAGGGAGTGCACGACGATCGACCTTTCCATTAGGCATCAGCGGGAGGGCATCTAGCATGACGAAAGATGAAGGAACCATGTAAGCGGGCAATTTTGCCTGGAGATACCCACGCAAATCACTGCCCGTAGGGGGCCGTTCCTGTTTGGGGACAACATATGCTATTAACTGATACTCCAATGCTTTATCTTCAGAGGTATCCAGTACACAGATCACGGCACAGACTCCTGTATGTTGCTGCAAGACGGACTCAATTTCCTCCAATTCAATGCGGTAGCCCCGCACCTTCACCTGATGGTCAATGCGTCCCAGATATTCAATCGTGCCATCTACGCGATAGCAAGCTAGATCCCCAGTGCGATAGAGGCGCGCCCCAGCTGCGGCGTCAGGCTCCATTCCTGCAAAGGGATGCGGCACGAAATACTCCGCCGTCATCTCTGGCCGTTGCATATAGCCCCGCCCCAATCCCGCACCCCCAAGATACACCTCTGCGGGAACCCCTGTGGGTGCCAACTGCATCCTGCTCTCTAAGAGATAGACTTCAGTATTGGCAAGCGGCCTGCCTACCACCCCTGCTGGCCCGTCAAGCTGATTCAATGCGTGGACCAGCGCCCCGATGGTCGTTTCGGTCGGCCCATAGTGATTGTAGACTTTGCACCTCATGGTTCCCAGGGCTCGCAGCCGCATCAACAAGCTGGCTGGCAAGGCTTCTCCACCCAAAAGCAAGGCCTGCCCTGGCAGCAAGTGCTCTGCTGGCACCCCTGTCAACAATGCAGACAGATGCGATGGCACCAGCTTGAGTACGTCAACGGGGTGCTGCTCGAACCATGCACTCAGAGCCTGGGCATCCGTGACCACTTCTGCATCCAGCACCTGCACACAGCCTCCCGATGCCAGCGCACAGAACAGCGCGGTATTGCCCAGATCGGCAGAGAGTGTGGAGACCAGCGCATACTGCCACCCAGGCTTTGTCCCCAGCAGTTGACACATGGCTGTGGTGTAGTTGACCACACTGCTATGCCGAATCATCACCCCTTTGGGCTTGCCCGTTGAACCAGAGGTGTAGATGATATAGGCCAGTTGATCGCCTGCTATGACGCTGCTGGGATTGTCTTGTGTTCCCCCATTCTTGCTCTCGGTGATGATGGTAACGCCATCGGTTGCTAAACGCTCAGCCAGATCGGATTGGGTGAGCAAGACCGAGACCTGAGCATCCTGCATCATGTAGGCAAGCCGTTGCTGCGGGAAGGCTGGATCAAGTGGCAGATACGTTGCTCCTGCCTTGAGCACTGCCAGTAACGCGACGATCATCTGGATGCTGCGCAGCATACAGATGCCCACTACTCCCCCGGCTATCATAGGGCAAGCTGTGGGCAGACCCCCTGCACTGCTCAGACGTTGTAGAGCATGAGCCAGTTGGTTGGCTCGTCGATTGAGGTCTGCATAGGTCACGACCTCTTCTTCAAAGACAAGCGCAGTCGTATCAGGGGTTCGCTCGACCTGTTGTTCAAAAAGGTGGTGCAGACACACATCCTGTATAGCATCACTGCCTGTCGCATGCCAGGCTCTGGCTCCCCAGCTGGAAGAGAGCACCCGTTCTCTCTCCTGTGGTGTAAGCAAGGGCAGATCAGAGAGTCGAGCCTGCGGGTTGTCTACGATGCCTTCGAGCAACGTCTGGAAGTGGCTGAGCATGCGTCTCATGGTCTCGGCTTCAAACAGATCCGTACTGTATTCTAATGCACAGTCCAGGCCTTGCTCTCTCTCGACCACAAACAGAGTCAGATCAAACTTGCTCGTCGTCCTCTCTGCCTCAAGTGGCGTGGCTTCCACCCCTGCCAGATCCCAGACTGAGCTATTAGCTCCCGGAGTGTTCTGCAAGACAAGCATCACCTGGAACAGTGGGGAGCGGCTCAAGTCTCGCTCAGGCTCGATCTCCTCCACTACTTTCTCAAAGGGAACATCCTGATGCAGATACGCCTGCAAACACACCTGGCGCACTGCTGGCAAGAGGTCGAGAAAGGTTGGATTGTCTGAAAGATCGCTACGCATCACCAGCGTATTGACAAAGAAGCCGATCAGCCCTTCCACCTCTGCACGGCTGCGATTGGCGATTGGGGTGCCAATGGCTATATCCGTCTGCCCGCTATAGCGCATCAGCAGGACTTGAAATCCTGCCAGCAAGAGCATGAACAGGGTGACATTCTGCTTATAACACAATTGCAACAAGCCATCTGAGACGGCTTTTGGCAACAAGCGAGACTGGCTTGCCCCTCGATGCGTTTGGACCCCTGGGCGTGGGTAATTCGTTGGCAGTGTGAGTGCGGAGAGATCTGCCAATTGCTTCTTCCAATAGGCCATTTGTGCGCAGAGCACTTCACCCTGTAAAAACTCGCGTTGCCAGAGGGTATAATCGGCATATTGGATTGGCAGCGGTGAAAGCGACGCAGGCTCTCCGTTCACCCGTGAACGGTAGAGTGCAGTCATCTCACGCATCAAGATGCTACGGGACCAATCATCGGCAATAATTTGATGGACGGTGAACAAGAGCATATGCTACTGCGAGTCAGCAGGTGGCGCTAATGAGATCAGCCCCTTCCCTTGCACCTGTCCAGCTCTTAAACGCAGCAGGCTGGCTTGCAGGAGCGGACCATTGACCAGATCACAGGGGCAGTGTGTTGCTTGTTCAGCCAGTTGCAACGCCTTCTCCGCTTGTCTCTCTGGTCTCAGCTCTTGCAGGTCAATGAAACGCAAAGCCGAGCGACCCACCGCATGGATCGCTTGCACAGGCTGGCCCATACTCTCGGTAAACGTCGTACGCAGGATTTCATGTCGCTGTATCAGGGCTTGCAGGCTGGCTTGCAGGGCTTGTATGGAAAGCGTTCCACGCAGATGCCAGACCACCGGGTAAATATAGGCGGCGCTCTCAGGCTGTAACTGACTCAGGAACCAGAGACGCTGTTGCGCAAAGGAGAGGGGGATTGTCTCGCCCCGCTGCGCAGGGACAAGAGGTGCAACTTCGCAGAACAGCCTGGTACTGTCCCTCCTGCGTAGCGCGTCTTCTATATCTTGAGCCATTTCGGCAACGGTGGGGGCTTCAAAGAGGCGAGCCA
>VBJK01000305.1 GCA_005879655.1 Chloroflexota bacterium
GTGAGTGTAACATAGAGAGCTTTCGTTTGTCAAGCTGCTAACATTTAGTTAGAGATAGTAGGCAAGTTCTTAATAAGAGTTCTAATACTTGCTTGACCTGGGTAACAAGCTTGGTATATCATTTAAGTGGTGAAGAGTAACTCATCTTTACTGAATTGAGAGTATTGTAATATATATTCTCTTCGCCAGAGTTATCAACTTTAAACCTGTGGAGGAATTACTTTTTATGAACATGTCTCACAAAGCATACGTAAAAGGGGCGTCACACCTGTTATGCATTCTCATTTTCGCCTTATTTCTGGCCAGTTGCGGTAACGTAGGAGGAGAACCATCCACTACCGCACCTGCACCTACACCCTCTCCCACACCGACTCCTAGCCCAACGCCAGCGCCAAAAGTCTATACCGGTGATGGCTATACAGTGAGCTACTATCCAGAGAGTTGGACAAGTAAGCCTCAGTCAACATATGCCATGTTTACGTCTAACAGTGACCCGCTTACCACCCTTCGTATTACGGTTGCACCTGCCAGCTCAGGAGCCAACATTGATGCAACCTTAACGAAATATGTGAATGATGCAAAAGCCCAGTACCCCGGTCTGGCACAGGATACCGCTGCTCCCTCCACTGCATCCATCGGAGGAGATACCTGGAAGCAGACGGTAATCGCTGGCACCTATGCTGGACAACACATAGAAAATGGTGTTCTGGTGGATCAACACCCGGCCAGCACTGGGAAATACTACATTCTCACACTGACGACGAAAGCTGATAACTATGACCAGGCTTACAGCAAGTTCAAGGGCCTGTTGGACACGTTTAAGTACACCAGCTAAAACTGTCTGTAAACTGTCGTCTGCAAAGTAGCAGAAAGGGCACGCACTTAAAAAAGGGGATGAGCTTCTCTTCAAGCCCATCCTCTTTTGTGTCATAACCTCTTTCATCTTCAGGGGAGCTAAGCCTCTCAGACTTTTTTCTGTAGCGCTTTCTCCAGTTGCAGTTGAAGATCCTGTACTGCCTGTTGCGGCGTATAACCGTCATCAGTAAGCACTCGGCTCACAATCCTTTGCACCGGAATAGCAACACGCTGAAGATAATTTGGCAACAGAGGGCGATATTGTGCATTCTTAATGATCTGCGGTAGCAACTTATAATGAGGATTCAGGGCATTGATATAGGGATCATTATAGACACTTTCCAGTGTAACAGCGAAGCTCTCGTTAGACGCTAGGTACTGCTGCACTTCTGCTGAGAGCATCCACTTAATAAATTGCCAGGCCGCATCCTGATGAGATTTGGGCGAATATCTATTAATTGCCAGTTGCCAGCCGCCCAAGCAAGAGCGCGTTGTACCAGCGCTCTGCTGACCAGCAGAAGTGAGTACACGCTGTGGAAGGGGAGCAATGTCGTACTTCTCTGCTACGGCATTTTTTGCATTGTCACTATCAGTGATAAAACTCGGCCAGTTGCGCATAAAGACAGCTTCACCATTTTTCCACACTTTTGCACAATCGCTGTCATTGTTATCACTAGCTTTTTTCTTCTGCCTCTTATCTGTAATATATTCAGAAATTGTAGTATTCCATTTTCTCATATGCTCTAGTGCGTTTATCGCCTGAGTGCTATTGATCAAAACCTTTTGCGGATTATCTGCGCTATCGAAGAGTTGGCCATCAAAGCCATCCAGAATCTCAAGAAACAAGCACATCAGGCCTTCCTTAGCTCGTTGTGAGGTACTCCAATAGCCTTCCCAAAGGAAGCCACCACTAAACCCATGGCTCTCCTGAGCCTGCTGTGCCATACGCGCGAGGTCTTCCCACGTCAATTCATTTGCATTATAAAGTGGAATGGGATTATTCTGTCTGTCACGCGTACGATAGTAGAGGATACCAACATCAGTGTGTAAGGGAGCGGCCCAGAGCTGTTCATTCCAGCAACAGATTTTCAGCGGCGTCTGTAAGTAATCTGAGCGTTTCAACTGAGCATCATTCTCTGGCCAGTAGTCATCGAGCGACACTAACCAGTTTTTGGTGATAAACTCACGCATCCAAGTCACATCGAGAGAAACGAGATCATAGGTTGTGTCTTGCTTTTCAAACAGACCTACCAGGGTATCATAATCTGTCCTTGGAATTGCATTGACGGTAATGGCAGCTTGATTGATTTTGCTGAAAGAGGTAGCCAGATTCTTAAAGGTATTCCAGTGATCGACATTGGTGATCCAGTTAATAGTAATAGGAGATTGCTTTAGGCTATTACAACTCGTCAGCGTGCTAAAACTAGCACTTCCTACCATGCCTACTCGTAACAGTCGTTTCAGCAAAGCTCGTCGGCTAGATAGCGGTATCGCTTTCTGGGCAAGCATGTTCTCTACAGACATCTATATTCTCTCCTTTACACCTTTTTATCCAAATAGGAAATGCCCCCTGATCCAATTTGTAATAACAGGACAGTTTTCACCTGCAAAGTGTTACTAGTCTTCATAAATGTTACTATCCCACCTGTTAGAGTTGGTGGGTTATTAGCTAGAAATGCTCGCTGGCTCTGCCAGTCAGGCAAGTGTTCTACACCATAATGATTCATAAGATAAGTGAACGTGCCCATGGCATCATAAGCTAGTATGGCATCACTAGCCGGTAACTTGTAGGTATAAATATCGCCAGAGTGAATCGATTCAGGATCATAGGTTTGGCCAAACTCACCGATCATTGGACTTCGTGGACGACCAGTGTATTTTTCCGTGTCGTGATAGGCGAAGGCGGTAAAGTACACGTTCTGCAAGGATTTTTTCACTAAGGGTGGTTGGTAGTAGTACACAGACTGGTTAGTAGTATTGCAGGCAAGCACAGGGGTCGTCGCATCAGTCTTCCGAAGCGTCGTGATGAAGGTCAATAAGTCGTTCACTGGGCCAGCGAAAAAAATGGCGTCATAGCTTCCGGCGGCCTGCTCAGCCAAGTACTCTACATCAAGACTGGTGTTCTGGGGCAAACTATCATATGGTTGGTCATCCCACTTATTGCTATGTGGAAGCATATTCTCAAAGGTAGACGCCATTTTCTGGTATTGAGCATTGGATTTATAATAAAATACACCTATATGAATAGAATTTTGACTCTTCAGAATATTTTCAGAAATAAAATATGCAGCCCCAGACATTTCAGTTTCAATGCTCGGCGCTATGCTTAATAGATACTGCTGATTAGTGGAGTTGTTCTCGCTCAAAGAGGCTATAGAAATCATGGGTATGGCATTTTGATTCAACAGATCCATAAGCGTATTTGTTCCTTGGGGCAGGCCTACGACTCCATTAATATGGTGTTCACCACCAGTTTGCTGCAAGGATATAATTTTCTGAGCCACCACCTGCTGCCATTCTGAGGCGTGCTGAATATCGCTCACATCGCCCACATTTGCCACAAATATATACATTGGAGGACCATTTTTGTGCGATTGATTCCAGGATTTTTGTTGTAAATAAACTGCCTGTATGATGCTTCTATTTGCGCCATTGTTATAGATAGTGGGATCAGTGTACGTAGCATCAGCAATATGTTGCTCCTTGGCTAGCGCAATAGCTGCAACGTAATTAATACAAGGACACTGTAATGGTAGACCGTCTATCCTGCTACCGCATTGATCTTCATAATAAATCTTCGCTTCAGCGTCGGTTTGATCCTTCTTTGTTGCCCATTCAAGATAGGCGCAAGCTGCATTGTGGTGCTGTTGTTGTAGCTCATTAGCAGCCAGATGTTTCAGAGAACTATCCGATCGATCGATATCTAAAGCGCATGGACCGTCGCATAGTTCTATGGACGATAAGTCATTAGTACTACTAATGATGTTTCGTAAATCATTCGTAGGCGACGATTTTAAAGAAAAAAAAGGTGCGCTAATCGGCATATTAAATGAGTAATTAATAAGTACGCTAAAAAGCAAAATGACAATAATACAAATGATAACTGATTTAATAAGTGGATGAATGAGATTAACAAGGACAGAAGGCTTAGTTGGGTGATGTGCTGGATTAGCCGGGGATTGCTCTATAGGGAGATTGGATATCAGCTCTGGAGGGTGCGTAGGTGAGCCACCCAGCTCTTTTACTTTTTGGTCCCCTGCATCCAGAGGCTCTATTTCATCGTTGCTGAGCTTAGGATTAGATCCCTCGCTATACCCTAATTCCTTAGAGATACTTTTCAGCTGAGGATTATGAGTATTTTGTTCATGTGCTGCATCAATAAGTTCTTCTAGTCTTCCTTGTGCTATTGCCCACCGAATGAGTTCAAATATAGTATGCTTAAGATTGCCATTTCCCGCAATAGACGATAAATTCTCACCAAATTCATCACAAACCATCATCTCTAAATCTTTGTACGTAGGAAAAGCACTCAAGAGAGCTTCACGTAATCGTTTCTTTTGTGAGCCATTTATCTCCATAATACCTTTTTCCCCATATCAACATCCAAGAGCAAACAATTTCAGTGACAGTGATATAGAAAGCCCAATTATGCGTACATCTTTGC
>VBJK01000125.1:0-10497 GCA_005879655.1 Chloroflexota bacterium
AATGGAACAGGGATCGCAAACAAGGAAGAAAGAACGCCCACAGCTTATTGCAGCACGTAAAAGCATTCCCCTCTCGCAAGAGGAAGTAGCCAAGAGCGTGAAGGCAAGCAAGTCTGCCGTTCACCGATGGGAGAAAGAGGGCGATGTCCCGCAACCAGAGCATTTGCGGAGCCTGCGCAGTTTGTTTGGCAGGTCGTTGCAAGAACTTGGCTTCACTGAAGCAGAAGTTGGTGGGGCACTCTGGCTTGAACTTGAAGAAAACTGCGATGATCATGAAGTCATGCAGCAACAAGAGGGACCAGATGATGAGCTAATGATATTTCGTAAACAGCATTATATTTCTCGTTTCACGTCTCTGGGGTGGAGCTGGTCAAGTACTAATTATCGAATGCTGGAATCCGTAATTGCAACGGAGCTAGAGAGTGGTGCCACCACAATGACTGATGATGAACTGCTGCATCGCCGTGATGCCATAAAGTTTTTAGCGCTCGTCCCTGTTGATCTGCTGGGTCTCTCAGAGCGCAACGCAGTTATCAGGGGTTCTTACGAGGAAATCTTAAAGCACTGTACTGCTGGTATCGTCGCATGTAGGTATTTGAGTAGGAGCGGAGAGTTAGTATTTGCTGATAGTGTTGTGTCCAAGTACATTCCAACATTGAAAGCCATTGTCAGGGTCGCAGCTCTCCCACAACAACGAATAGACGCCGCTGATTTGTTGGCACAATGCTTCCTGTTGAAGTCAGGGCTTGCCATGCATGTTACGCCTACCAGTATGAACTATGCCATGCATCATGCCAATGCGATTCGATACGCACAGCAAGCAGAGACATACAGTACAATAGCACAAGATCCATTCTTACAGATCGTCGCCTTGCGCAGACAGGCAGCAGCATTCTACTATGCTAACCAATGGGAGCAAGCGTTCACTGTCACGGAAAAAGCAAAAGCATTGCTGCTACAAACACAGAAATCATCAGTATCGTTGCATGAGAAGAAGGTACCACCTCTCCCTGGCCTCGTACAAAGCTATGTCTATGGTGGGCTGGCTGTCTTCCAAGCCTATCATGGAGAGAGAAAAGACGCTTTGGTCTCATTGAAAAAAGCACATCAAATGTTCTTCCAACAATCTGCGGATGATGACGTAACAATAGTCCCTTACTCAGTAGGTAGCTTGCTGCTTAATGAAAATCAGACTCAGCTATATCGCGGTGAGTATGATAACGCTCTGCAAGCAGTCGGACAGTTGCAAAAGGAATATGTACATGACCCAACGATTTCAGCAGCAAACCGTGTTGAGTCATGCTTTGAGCAGGTAAAAATCGAGGTGCGCCGCGAGGATCAACCGCGTCGCATGGATTGGTGCATTGAACAATGGGAAGAGGGAGTCAAGAGAGCAAAGAAGCTACGCAGTCAACATTTGCTTGAAGAAGCAATACGAATATATGGTGAAATGTGCGTGGCGTGGCCTAGAGAGCAGAGGACAAAGAATTTGCGCAAGCAGATCGTCAACGCGCCAGAGCAAAAGCGTCGTACCGACGAACAGAAGTAACACTCGTTTTGTGTTTCAATAACCCTGTGAGTTGTCAGTAGAACTCACATAAAGAGAATACAGCCCCTCACGGCTGTATTCTCTTTGTTTCCCATAACTGGCATTTTGTTTCCCTTGTTCCGTTCTGTCCCCTCTCTATTATTGAGAAACAATAAAGTGTTGGATGTAACTATGCATCAAAATTCCAGCAAATGCTTACCTCTCACATTTGTTTCATCTTGCCTCCCATCTCTTCTTGGGAAACATCCGAGCCTTGGATGCAACAATACATCAAAGTTCTAGCTAAACGAACTATATGGTCTGTCAGAGGGGAGCGCCCGTCATGAGGTTATTAATACCAAGATGGAACGCATAGGAGGACACCTTGAGCAGCTAAAGACGCTGGTAGGGGAGGAGCAAGCCTTGAAACTTGTCACCGAGACGATGAACCACGCTGGCAATGCAAGAACAGAGTCCCCACATAATCAAACGCCGTGAGAGAGATAAAGCAAGCCCACACCCCCAGACAAACAGCCAAAAGACGTGCAGCAACGAGGCAACATCTTTTGGGCAGTACATTGCTCATCGTCTGTACCGTTGCCCCGACCAACTGGGCACGAAACGCCTTGACCCGCTCATCCGTCTCTTTCACAATGGGCGGCGTATGCTCGTAGAAGTCACTGAAATGCGCAGCCAAGTCATAGGCATAGGCCGCAAGCAAAGGTGGCGCGAGCTGTTCGCTTGCCTCTGCTAGGCGACGTGGATAGGCATCAATATGGCGCAGCAATTCCCACTCGCTCTGTTCGAGTTGCTCTGGCAACGCCTCTAACTGTATAGGCGCTTGATAGTCAGACTCCTCTAAGCGGCGCAAAATACTATTAGCACGCGCATAAGCATATTGAAGGTAGACACCGGTATCGCCATTTGCGCGCAATACTTCATCCATATCGAGCGCAATGATCTGTTGCAAGTTGAAACGGATCATAAAATAGCGAATGGCCGAGGCAGCCAGAATGACCGCTGTTCCATCCGTTGTTTCCGGCTTATCGTCCTGCCTACGCACCTCGCGCATGCGCTGAATGGTAACATTAATCAAATCGTCCGCTTTAATCTCGATCCCCTTGCGTCCAGACATGGCATAGTATTCGCGCTCATCGGAGGTATCAACACCCAGGCTGGCCGCTGTAGCACGCGAGAGCGTCACGACATCATAGGCAATATGCTTGGAATTCTCAGCCTGCTCCACATAACCCAGACGGCGCAGGCTCTCATATACCACCTGCTGTGGGTACGACTGCCGCACGTCAATCACATTAATCACGCGCTTAGCATGCCCAAAGCGTGTAGCATGAACTGCTTCAGTACTTGAAGAGATATCCCTGGGGGTGCGCATAGACCAGAGTTTGCGTCCGTCATGCTGGGTATTCCACAGCACGTAGTTGAACTCAATACCCATTGCCGGGTCATCAGTCAAGCCAAACTTCCAGAGCTGGTTGGCAATATCCTTGGCGGTATACGTAGCAGTGCCATCGCTTCTCACCAGGATCTTATCTTGCATGCGGTCTTTTTCTTCGTTCGTCTGTGCCTCGCCATCACCAAACGGCAACAGCCAGCAACCTGCGGCAGGCCCGCTCTCCGGCTTTTCCAGTAGGCCCCGATCTCGCAGCATCTCAAACGTGCGTTGCCAGAGACCAGCCCCCAAAATTGCAGACTCCCAGGTGAGCAGATCGTAAGAGATATTCAGACGAGCCATCGTCTTCAGGTGTGCCTGCACAATCTTGCGCGAGAGATCAGCAGCTTCCTCTGCGTAATCTGGACCAGCTTCAGACTCATCTCCCTGTTCAATAGCGTGCAACACCTTTGCACGCAATTCCTTGATATCTGGCTGAGCTTCGTACGCTTTGCCAACCGCAACATAGACGCGCGAGCAATAATAGTCGAAGGACTCATCCGCAATCCTCTCATTGCCCCCAGGAAGTTGTAGTGCCCCTTCGCGTAGCAGCTGGAAGCCTACCACCACATCAGCTACCTGTACGCCAGAATCATCGATGTAGTTCTCTGCTTCAACAGAATAGCCTTGCGAACGTAGCATACGCACGACAGTATCACCAATACACGAGTTGCGTAAGTGTCCGACGTGGGCTGCCTTGTTGCTGTTAATAGATGTATGCTCGACAATAACTTTCGTTCTGAGGCCGCTATCATTCTGTCCAAAATCTGGACCCGCTTCTAAGACACGCTCCATAATCGTACGACCCACATCCGCACGATTCAGTCGAAAGTTGACGAAGCCAGGTACGGTTGCCGTCACTTCCTGAATGGCTGGCACATGCATATCTTGCAGAATGGCCACTAGCGCTTGAGCCATTGGCAAGGGGGGACGCCCCAATCTGTTCTTCGTCGCCCATGGCATCACGGGCATAGAGTAATCACCAAAGCTTGCTTGCGCTGAGAAACGCAAATCTATCGGCAGTTGTTCAACATCATATGCTATCTGCTCTTGAGCAAGATATGTGTTCACTGCTTGTTTGATCAGCATGATAATATATTCATGCAGGTCTTTTTCTTGTGTTTCGGGCATATACTGTGCCTTGCTACTAACGATCATCGGTGTCCTCTCTGCTTTCTGAAAGGTCTCCAAACATATTCAAACCAATTCAGTTGCGGTGAAAACGTCCGCACACCGCGTGAAGATCCGCTCCACGTGTGGCCCAAGCCGGGCAAGGTACCTCGCCAAAATGTTTCGTGCACTGTTTTCGTCACGATCCATGACGAGTCCACATACCGTGCAACGATAGGTCCTCTTGTGCATCAGCTGCTTATTTTCTCATTCTTCTTGTGATTTGACAAGATGGGTGTGCGAATAGTACTAGACCATCTAGACCGAAAACACGGATGTCAAGCGAGCATTTCATCATCCATTCACGTGCAGGTCTTCAATCTGTATACCTTTGTATAGGTTTTTGAAAACAGTTAAACGCTCCAATCAGATAATTTTAGTTTACTATAACCCACCTTGCGCATACGGTCAAGCGTTTTTTCGGCAGAGCGCTTATGAAACAGGAAATAAAGAGGATCGACATTGCTATCGATCCCCTAACGAAGTTGCACAGTATGTTCATTTGGTACGATTTACTCGTCTTTTGTACTGATGTCGCCAGGATCTTGACCTAGCGCGATGGCACGCAGAACGCGGCGCATGATCTTGCCAGAGCGTGTTTTAGGCAGACTGGCCACGAATTCCAGTTCTTCTGGTACGGCCAGCGCACCTACCGTGGTACGTACATGCAGTTTCAGTTCTTTTGCCAACGCTGCGGACGGCGTCTCACCATTCCTGAGCGGGATCAGGTAGCCCAATCGCAGCTGCTTCCGCGACTGCCGGATGGCTGACCAGACTCGATTCAATCTCCGATGAACCCAGGCGATGTCCGCTGACTTTGATTACGTCGTCTACACGTCCCTGAACACGGATGTAGCCATCTCCGTCTTTCGTTGCGGCATCTCCTGCGAAATACACGTCAGGGATCGTATCCCAATAAGTCTGATAGCGAGCCGCATCTTTGTAGATTGTGCGCATCTGGCTCGGCCAGGGATGGCGGATAATCAGGAAACCACCTTTGCCGGTACCAACAGGATTGCCGCCCTTGTCAACTATATCAGCTTCGATGCTCGGCAGAGGACGTGTAGCGCAGCCAGGTTTAAGTGGCAAGATGACCGTGGGGCTAATCAGAATCATGCCTGTTTCCGTCTGCCACCATGTATCCATAATCGGCAGTTGATCACGCCCAATATGCTTGCGATACCACATCCAGGCTTCTGGATTAATTGGCTCACCCACGCTACCAAGCAGACGGAGACTGGACAGGTCATGTTTGGCGGGCCACTCTTCGCCGAAGCGCATAAGAGCACGAATGGCCGTAGGTGCTGTGTACAGGATACTCACCTTGTACTTCTCTACCACGCTCCAGAAACGGTCGGGGGCTGGATACGTTGGCACGCCTTCAAACTGTACGCTGGTCGCGCCATTCATCAGCGGACCATAGACCATATAGCTATGACCTGTCACCCAACCGACATCAGCTGTACACCAGTAGACATCGCTGGGCTTAATATCAAAAACAAGCTTGGTCGTCGCATAAACACCAACAGCGTGGCCACCCTGCACGTGGACAACACCTTTCGGCTTGCCTGTGCTCCCACTGGTATAGAGGATGTAGAGCATATCCTCGCTATCCATTGGTACACAGGGCACCACTGTATCCTCCGGGATATCGGCCAACAGTTCGTCCAGATAGATATCACGTCCGGGTTGCATGTTGACATCAGTGCCCAGGCGACGTACGACAATAGCTTTTTCTATCGTGGGTGTCTCAGCGAGCGCCTCATCCGTGATCTTTTTCAGCTCGATTAGCTTGCCACCACGATGGTTCCCATCAGCAGTGATGACCACTTTGGCTTCGGCATCAATGATACGGTCACGCAATGCATTTGCCGCAAAACCACCAAACACGACTGTATGCACCGCCCCCAGACGTGCTACTGCCAGCAAGGCCGCGACCTGCTCAGGAATGGCTGGCATGTAAATAGCCACTCGATCACCCTTCTTCACACCCAGATTTTGCAGTCCCTTCGCCAGCCGATTAGTTAGCACAAAGAGCTGCTCGTAGGTAAGCGTGCGAGAAGATCCATCGTCGCCCTCCCAGTAGAAAGCGACTTTATTGCGCGTAGCCGTGTGCATGTGACGGTCAAGACAGTTGTACACTATGTTGAATTTACCACCCACAAACCATCTGAAGAAGGGCTTATCGCTCCATTCAAATGTAGTATGCCATGGCTCAAACCACTCCAGTTGTTTTGCCATATCATCCCAGAACTCGAAACGATTCTCCAACGACCACTGGTAGAAGGATTCATAATCGTTGAAACCCCTCGCCTTCATATACTCAGTAATGTTTGCCTGCTCTACTATATCCTGGGATGGAGCAAATGAACGGCTCTCTGTTAAAATAGTGTCAGTATCCTCAAAACCGAGGTTGCTACCCATAATTGAAAGATCCTCCTAAGTCTGACGACATGCTTATTGTAGAAATGTATAAGGGACAATCTTTACTAGAGCCATGGCATGGAAAAAGTCCCATTTTCAGGAAGACATGCATTTCCTGACAAGGCTATTATAGCATAAGTTACTTTTATGCGACACGATATAAATGAGTAGATTATCACATTTTCTTGTGTAATTTACGTAGTAAAAGGCTTTTTAAGCAAAAACGGATAAAATCTCTTTTGGTACTGATTGTCCCACCATCCTTCTCACGGCAGGACATAGCTTATTTCCGCCACGAAAGCAGCCTCCAGCGAGGCATCATTGCGTCAGATTTTTGTCCAGCGAGGAAAATCCCAACCAGGACGAGCACGAGACCCCCTAGCGCATTAATGCTTACTGATTCATGCAACAGGACAGCTCCATAAATGAGTGCCATGCAAGGCAGCAGATAGGTGACAATTAAGGTACGTGTAGCTCCAACGTGCTCTAATAGCCAGAAGTAGCACAAGTAGGCGATGGTCGTGCCACCTAGCGAGAGCGCAAGTACCGAGCCAATCACCCATGCTGATGGTATATGGGTGATTGGCTGAATAACCAGACCCACACCTGCCATGGGTGCGAGCAGCAATGCCCCCATACCGGTCTGTCCTGTCGCCTGTTGCATCAATGGTAATCCTGCGAGGAGCCTACGAGCGAGCAGTCCTGCAAATGCATAGCTAGTAGCTCCGCTGATCACCGCCAGTGCACCAAGCATATTAAGATCTGAAGCATGGGAAGAGAAAGCGGAAGGACCAACCAGAATACCCACGCCGAGAAAGCCGACAATAACGGCAATGAAGCGCAACCAGGTCAAGCGCTCTCCACCGGGCCACCAGAGAGAAATAATAACAAGCATCAATGGAGTAGTCGCGTTAAGAATCGCCGCCATGCCAGAGGTGATAAATTGCTCACCCCAACTGATGGCAAGATAGGGAATAACGGCATTAAAGAGAGTAACAATGGTATATGCCTTAACATGTTTATGCCAGCCCTTCATCACTGACGATTGGCCTAACGCACAGATTACCAGACCTGCCGCGCCAATTGCCATGCGCATAAAGACTAACGTCAATGGTGATAGGTCCTCGACTGCAACTTTGATAAAGAGAAACGAGGCCCCCCATAGCGCTGCCAGAGCAAATAAAACGAGGTACTCTTTTGGTCGCATACTATTCAATGCTCCTCGCTAGATCTTCTCTTTCTCTAGCCTCATGCTATGATGGCGACTGCACGCTGCACAAAGGTCTCTGCTTGCTTGTATTGGTTCTGGTACGCGTAAGTATTCGCTAGATCGCAGAAGAGGTTCGCCGTTACAGGCTGTTCCTACTCTGGCAGTTGTTCAGCGATATGTATTGCCCGCCGGATATATGGTTCTGCCCCCTGGAAGTCGTCTTCCTCACGAGCCATATCCCCCAGTCGCTTGAGTATGTCTATCAGAGCTGGGTGATCTGGTCCCAACGTTCTTTCCTGCAAGGCCAGTATCTGTTGAGCGACTGTGGTGGCTTTTTCATGTTGGCTTTGACAATAGCACACACCCCTGAGCTTGGCAAGGACTGGATAGATGTCAGGATGCTCCTCTCCCAAGCTATTTTTACAGGCTGTTAGCAAGGTATTCATTAGATACTGTGCTGTCAATAGAAAGCACTACTAGTATAGAGCTTTTCGATGCACCAATCAATAGTGGTTACTAATATGGGTAAGGACAATGCCAGGCTATTTTTAATCGCACCTCCCATCAATTTCTAATTGCGTTGCTATTTTCTTTTTCGCTCTTGTATAATATAGTTAGATACTAAACTAGCCGTCTGTCCACTATGCACACAAAGGAGTGTACACCATGATCGCCAACGACATTATGACCCACCACGTTTATACTATTGGACCGGATGCCAGTATTTTAGAAGCAGCCCGACTACTTTCACAGAAGCGGATTAGCGGATTACCTGTAGTTGATGGAGTTGGTACAATGATAGGTATGCTCACGGAGGCCGATATTATTAGTAAGGCGAGTCAGGAAGGGCTAAGGGTGAGCGATATTATGAGTACCGAGATTATCACCGTGACCGAAGAAACGCCAGTGAGCGAGATCGCGTTGCTCTTAACACAGCACCGTATCAAGCGCGTTCCCGTTGTACGTAACGGCAAACTCACCGGGATTGTCAGTCGCGCAGATATTGTCCACGCCGTTGCACAGGGTCATCTTATTATTCGTCAGTGGTAAAGGGATAAGAGCTTCATGAAACACCTGCGCGTTGGTCCACTCGTACGAGCGACAACCGCGACTAGCGTGGTTATCTGGGCTGAATTAGCTCAACCATGTACCGTAATACTGAGCGCTACGTTAGATGCCTCTCCCAGCCAACCCCCCATACAAGTGACAACACGAACTATTACCGTTGGAGGGCATCACTACGTAGCACCACAGTTACAGGGGCTAGAACCTGCTCGCTGGTATAACTACCGGCTCGACATCTCTGCCCCAGCTACGCTAGATCCCGACCATGCCGCAAGCCCACCAGACACAGCTGTTAACATGCTCCAGTGCTTCCGTACCCTGGATCAAGCGGCGACGAGAGCTGAACATTCCTTACGTCTATTCTATGGCTCGTGCCGCCGCCTGACACAGCCCAAACGAGATACTCTTGAAGCGCTAGGACGATGGCTCATACAGCACAGCGATCTGCGTGAACAGCTATGGCCCCATGTGCTCCTGCTCATTGGCGATCAGATTTACGCCGATAATCCACCCCCACCATTGATCCAAATGTATTCTCATACGCATAATAGGGCATTATCTTTTGCAGATTTTGCACTGCAATATAGCTATGTCTGGACCAATACACCAGGTGTACGACAAGCGCTTGCTTGCATCCCCACCTTTATGATGCACGATGATCACGAAATTATGAACGGTTGGAATGGCACTCCCACATGGCGAGCACAGGTGGCCCTAAGTGGGCAAGACCATATCCTCGTTGACGGCTTGGTCGCTTACTGGGTCTACCAAGGATGGGGCAATCTTGATCCACAACAAGAGGCCACTCACCCCCTTATGCAGATCATGAAGGAAGCCACCCAGACTGGCAAGGATGCCCTGCAAGCATTACGTACATGCATCAAACAGACGGTACTTGGTAGTACAGATCTGCGCTGGCATTACACTATCCCAACCACACCGCCAATCTTTGTCAGTGCCACACGGACCAATCGCTCCAGCACATTGCACCTCGATGATCCTTATGCCCCAATGTATATCATGAGTGATCAACAAATGGCAGAACTGCGTAACTGGCTGCAAGAGCAACAGACAGGCATTTCTCTCCTTGTCTCCTCGATCCCCATCTTGCTCCCGCCGTGTATCGGCCTGGCCGAATATCTCGCCGGTGTCCGACTCTGGACCGATGCAAGCACGCCGCTACGCTGGTTGGGACACCAACTAGCACGTCTCCAGTTCAAGGTTGCAGAGATCGCCGGTTTTGAGCACTGGCCCGTCTACACGACAAGCTGGCACGAATTGGTAAGCAGCATTGCACAGCAGGCAGGCGATGTCGTAGTCCTGTCAGGTGACGTACATTTCTCTTACAGCATGGAGGGTCGTCCAGTTGCTACTCAGCGCTCGCATCTACAACCGCCCAGACTCTATCAACTCGTCTCAACCCCCATCCAAAACGCGCTCCAAACGAAGGAGCGACGGCTAATACGAGGACAAGCCTTCATCAAACGCGCCACCTATGGAGGCTTATCCACACGAGTATTACCACTGCAAGTGCAACACCCACATATAGATACGCTCCATGACTTATTATTTGAGGATACGATAGCACGTATTATCATTACGTTACAGCCACAGCACGAGCAGAAGTATGATATCCGGCAAGAATATCTT
>VBJK01000125.1:10504-23147 GCA_005879655.1 Chloroflexota bacterium
CAGCTTTGAGAAAGGTAGGCAAAAACTATGAACGCTAAACACTACTCAATGATCATCCAATCGGACCCACGCGACGCTATCTACATTGTCACCGTGCCAGAACTTCCTGGCTGTCGAACCCACGGAGCAACGTACGAGGAAGCTATTAAAAACGCTCTGGAAGCCATCGAATTGTGGATTATGGACGCAGAAGACGCAGGCGAACCAATCCCAGCACCAGCTATTGCAGTATAGCAAGTATCATGCCCATTGATCTACAAAAGGCCAGAAATGACACGCCCGGTTGCACAAACGTGCTCCACTTCAATAACGCAGGCTCCTCACTGATGCCGCAGCCAGTGCTCACCGCCACCATTGAACACCTACAACGAGAAGCACACAGCGGCGGCTACGAAGCAGCAGAGCAAGCACACGATCTCATCGAACATACCTACGATGCCGCCGCGACCTTGATTGGTTGCGCGCGGGACGAGATAGCGATCGTAGAGAATGCAACACGTGCCTGGGATATGGCCTGCTATGCGATCCCTTTTCGTCCAGGAGATCGTATCCTCACTACGATGGCCGAATATGGCAGCAATTACATCGCCTACCTACAGATAGCCAAAAAGACCGGCGCGACCGTCGAAGCGCTTCCCAACGATGCCTACGGCCAGACCTCAGTTGAGGCATTGCGTAACATGCTCGACGAACGCGTCAAACTCATTGCCATTACCCACGTACCAACCAACGGTGGCCTGGTCAATCCTGCTGCTGAGATCGGGAAAATTGCACGGGCAGCTGGCGTGCTTTATCTGCTGGATGCCTGCCAATCTATAGGACAGATGCCCATCGATGTCAATCAGCTCGGTTGTGATATGCTGTCCGCAACAGGACGCAAATATTTACGTGGACCGCGTGGCACTGGCTTTCTGTATGTACGACGCAGCGTACTCGATCAACTTGAACCACCTTTCCTCGACCTGCATGCCGCCGCTTGGATAGCCCGCGACCACTATGTGATACGGCCAGACGCACGCCGTTTTGAAAGCTGGGAGACCAATTACGCGGGGAAAATTGGCTTAGGTGTTGCTATAGATTATGCCATGCAACAGCGCCTAGACAACATCTGGCGGCGCGTCAAAATGCTCGCCTATCAACTACGCACCCAGCTCAGCCCACTGCCAGGCGTGATTGTGCATGATCGTGGTATTACCCAATGCGGCATCGTCACCTTCACAGTAGAAGATATGGACCCGCAGGTAATTAAGCAACAACTCGCCCAACATAACATTAACGTTTCCGTCTCTGAACAAAGCTCAACATTGCTGGATATGACAACACGAGGATTAACATCACTTGTGCGAGCGTCTGTGCACTACTACAATACAGAAGAAGAAGTTGAGCGTTTTTGTGCCACACTGGCAACTCTCATCGAAAATTCCAGTCCCCCCAAATAATGAGAAATTTGATATACTATCCTAGTATATCCTAGAAGGTACAACACAGCGAATATTTCCGTAGCAGTAACCACTAGCTGCACTAATCAATAACAGGAGGCATTTTGTGAAACGTTGGGCCATTCTCACTGTATTTCTTTCGCTCTTGAGCACCTTACTGTTTGCTTGTAGCAATACAACAACAGAGAATACAAACAATGTACAGGTCACTCTCTCTGATTTCAAGATTGAGTCGTCGCAGACCACCTTTGACCATAACACTGCATATCACTTTACCATCGTCAATAAAGGCGCTCTAGCTCATGAATTTATGATTGTGCCACCTATCTCGCATAGTACTATGCCCATGGACGATATGCACAAAATGGCACTCGCCCACATTGAGAATATAGACGTAGGTGCCACAAAAACGCTGAATTTCACCTTTCCCCAACCTGCACCAGCGGGAAAGCTTGAGTTTGCCTGTCATTTAGAAGGGCATTATGCATCAGGTATGCATCTTGGTATTGTTGTAACGTAATGTACATTTTTATGCGTGTTAGTTGGGGATGAGTCTTTATCTCGCTTAAAAGACTATCCAAACTCATGGGCGAACGATAGGTACGCAGTCATGTTTACGCTACTCCATATGGCTATAAGAAAATCCTCTCATTGCATGATGTATAATAATTAGGGGTAATGTGCTATGATAGTAGCACATTACCCTCTCAGAGGGCATTTCTATAAACATGGATGGTCAATGTAGATGAAGGTTAGGGCTATAATCAAACTAGTCAACGACCCCACGCGTAAACAGCGGGGGCATGTCCCCTGAGGTTTTTGCGGTTTCGTTGTCCAGCCCAGGAGCCAGAGCCAAAGGCAAGGCGTAGAAGGCACCGGCGTTGTTTAGGTCATGACACCAGAGGGTGCTTCCTCAGCCTTCTGCTCTGTCGTTCACGGTTAAAAGACCTTGTGGGGTACGGGTCGGTGCCGTGAACCCAACAAGCCTAAGCAACACGGGCGAGGGGAGCGTTCTGGAACCTGCCTCTCCAGGACCGTTACACAGCCCCGTAAGGGGGCCTCGTGAGAGGCACATACAAGAGAGGATATCTTTGATGGTATTTGTGCTAGATAAACACAAGAAGCCGCTAATGCCTTGTACTCCCAAGCGGGCGCGCCTGCTGCTCTCACAGAAGCGAGCGGTGGTGCATCGGCTCAGTCCGTTCACCATCCGGCTCAAAGATCGGGAGGTGGCAAGCTGCACGTTGCAACCTGTCGTACTGAAAGTTGACCCAGGATCGCAGGCCACTGGCATGGCACTGACCCGCGTGGAAACGACGTCTGAGGGAGAGGTGCACCATGCCCTGCACCTAGCCGAACTCGCACACCGGGGTCACGAAGTTGTAGGATTGTTGCATAAGCGAGCCACGCGTCGCAGGCGGAGGCGTCAGGCCAATCTGCGTTATAGGCCAGCACGCTTTGCCAATCGACGGAGACCCAAAGGATGGTTGCCTCCTTCGCTACGTTCCCGTATTGGCAATGTCCTTACATGGGCTAGGCGCTATCAGCGCTCCGTACCAGTACGGCGCATGGATATCGAGCGGGTGAAATTTGATACGCAACTCTTGCAAAACCCTGAGATAGATAGCGTCGAGTACCAAAGAGGCGAGTTGGCCGGGTGGGAAGTGCGCAGCTATCTGTTAGAGAAGTTTGGACGCCAGTGTGTCTATTGTGGGCGCAAGGATACAGCCTTTGAACTGGATCATCTTCACCCTAAGAGCCGTGGCGGCTCCAAGTGTGTCTCAAATCTGGTACTCAGTTGCCACGAGTGCAATGTAGCCAAAGGAGATCAAACCGCCAGCGAGTTCGGTCATCCCGAAGTGCAAGCCCAAGCTAAGCGACCCCTACGGGACGCGGCTGCTGTGAATGCGACGCGTTATGCCCTCTGCGATGCGCTCTCCGCTCTGGAGATGCCGATCACTACTTGGAGCGGGGGGCGGACCAGATGGAACCGTGCTCGCTTCGGCATCACGAAAGCGCATTGCCTTGATGCCCTCTGTGTCGGGTCGTTGGTCGGGGTAGAGAAAGGCAGGCATCGCACACTTCAGATTACAGCTAAGGGTCGTGGGCAATATCGTCGCACTAATGTCGATGAAGCGGGCTTCCCTGTCGGCTATTTGATGCGCCAGAAGCAAGTGATGGGCTTCAAGACGGGCGACCGGGTTGTGGCTGTGGTTCCCGAAGGCTTTGCTGCCCATGGCACTCATGTCGGCAGAATTGTGGTACGAGCCAAGAAACACTTTCGCATGGGCAAGGTCCAGAGCATTCCTGCCCGCTTTTGCCGCAAGCTGCAACTGGCCGATGGCTATGACTATGCTGTTGTCGAGACGACCCTGCATCTTCGAGCCATCCTACCCCTTGCCTCAAGAAAGGAACGCCTGCTTCCTCCCTACGTTTGAAGACGAGGGCTTCCGCAGGCCAAGTTGGGTGGAGTCGGATGGTTGGTATATAGTCAGTGTTAAGAGGAGATCACCGACAGTACAAACATCCAATCAAATCTGGCCGAGTCACTATTGCAGGGCACCCAAGCAAAGAGGTTCCGCCCGGTACTTTAGTAAGTATTTTCAAGCAAGCACAACCTCCAAGGAGGAAATAAGATGTATCATTTTCTTGTCATCATTGAAAAGGGCGAAGAGAACTACGGTGCCTATTCTCCCGATTTGCCTGGATGTGTAGCCGTTGGAGATACCATTGAGGAAGTTGAGAAAAACATGCAAGAGGCAATCGAAATGCATCTACGGGGGATGCTAGAAGACAATGAACCTATCCCCACTCCCAGCACAATGGCACGTTATATGGATATAAATATTCCTGACTCTGCTGCTTAATTTTTTATGTTACAAGTTGCGAATCATGCAAATAATAACAATTCACTACTATCCTTTATAGTCTTACCTCTTACGGAAGCCATCTAGGATATAAAGCCTGTTTATTGCAGATCCCAATGAGAATAGAGGGGGACTCATGCACCAATTTCTTGACGCGCTCGCCCAGCGCATACTTATTTACGATGGAGCCATGGGCACCAATATTCAACGCTATAACCTCACAGCAGAAGACTACGGTGGCCAGAGAACTGAAGGCTGTAACGAATATTTGCTGCTTACTAAGCCACAGGTTATTGAAGAAATTCATACTGGCTTCCTTGACGTTGGCTGCGATGTCATCGAGACGGACTCATTCACCGCCAGTCGCCATAAGCTCGATGAATACGGGCTTGCTCATCTTACACGCGACATTAACCTTACAGCTGCACGTCTTGCACGTAGCCTCGCTGACCGCTACACCACACCCGAACAGCCACGTTTCGTAGCTGGCTCGATCGGCCCCACCGGTATGCTCCCTTCGTCTGATGATCCTTTGTTGAGTAATATCACGTATCAACAGCTGGTAGCAATCTTCCGCGAACAGGCCACATACCTGCTCGAAGGTGGCGTGGATGTCTTGTTAATCGAGACTAGCCAGGATATTTTGGAGGTGCGCGCCGCCATTACAGGTCTGCGCCGTGCCATGCAGGATGTCGGACGCACTGTCCCTATTCAGGCACAGGTCTCGCTTGATACCAGTGGGCGTATGCTGCTGGGGACCGATATTGCCGCCGTTATGTATACGCTTGTCGCGCTACGCGTTGATATCGTGGGCCTGAACTGCTCCACGGGTCCAGAACATATGCGCGAACCCGTGCGCTTCCTGGCCGAAAACTGTCCACTCCCCATCTCAACCATCCCCAACGCGGGCATTCCCCTCAATGTCAATGGCCAGGCCAGCTATCCACTGGAACCAGCCCCAATGGCCGCAGCACTCTACGATTTCGTTACAGAATTTGGCGTCAATATCATTGGCGGCTGTTGTGGCAGTAGCCACGAACATATGCGTGCGATCGTCAATGCTTGCCGTCATGCACCCCGCAAAGCACGCCCTATCGCCGATCAGCATCTGTCTCACAAAGACTATAAGAAGATCATCCCATCCTTTGTCACTAGCGGCATCCGTGCCACCTCCATGCAGCAAGACCCACCACCGTTGCTCGTTGGTGAGCGCGTCAATTCGACGGGTAGCCGCAAAGCCAAACAGGCACTACTAGCCGATGACTATGATACGTTACTTGCAATTGCGCGCGAACAGGTCGAAGGTGGTGCCCATGTGCTGGATATGCAGGTCGCGCTGACCGAACGCACCGATGAAGCTGAACAGATGAGCAAGCTTACCAAAAAGCTCTCTATGGGTATCGATGCGCCACTGGTGATCGACTCGACGGAGGCAAACGTCATCCATGCGGCACTAGAGATCTGTCCCGGACGTGCCATTATCAACTCGATCAATAAGGAGACGGGCCGCCAACGTATTGAGAGCATCCTGCCCATGGCGATCGAACATGGGTCCGCAGTGGTCGCACTTACCATTGACGAGATCGGGATGGGGAAGACACTTGAGCGCAAGGTTGAGATCGCCCATAAAATTTACGATATCTGTGTCCACGAGTACGACTTACCACCCAATGCTCTGATCTTCGATCCGCTTACCTTCCCGATCACCACCGGCCAGGAAGAGTTGCAGACGGCGGGCATAGAAACCATCGAAGCTATTAAACGCATCAAGCAAGAGCTACCCGGAGTCATGACCATTCTGGGCGTGAGCAATGTCTCATTCGGTCTGAAGCAACATGCACGTGCAGTGCTCAACAGCGTATTCCTCTATCACGCCGTCAAGGCAGGTCTGGATATGGCGATTGTCAATCCCACGCATATTAAGCCATACGCCGAAATTGATACGGAACAACGCCAGCTGGCCGAAGATTTGATCTTCAACAAACCCGATGCGTTACCTCGCTATATCGCTTACTTTGAAGAGCATGGTCTCCAAAAGAGTGAGAACGCTGCGAAGGTGGACCCAACCGAAGGGATGAATGCCGCAGAACGTATCCACTGGCAGGTTCTGCACCGTCGCAAGGAAGGGCTTGAACCTCTGATTGACGAGGTCATACAGGAGCGTGCCACTGCACAACAAATCACGACTGGCGACGCGGCGGTCAATGTGCTCAATACCGTCCTGTTGCCCGCCATGAAGGATGTCGGCGACCGCTTCGGAGCTGGCGAATTGATCCTGCCATTCGTGCTACAATCCGCCGAGGTGATGAAGCGAGCAGTAGCCCATCTGGAAAACTACCTGGAGAAAAAAGAAGGCTATACAAAAGGTAAAGTGGTGCTGGCTACCGTCTTTGGTGATGTACACGACATTGGCAAGAACCTCGTGAATACTATCCTGAGCAACAATGGCTACACCGTCTATGATCTCGGCAAACAGGTACCCCTGAATACTATTCTGGATAAAGCGATCGAGGTCAAGGCAGATGCCATCGGTCTCTCAGCCTTGCTGGTCAGTACATCGAAGCAGATGCCACTCTGTGTCAAAGAGTTGCATAAACGCGGCTTGCAATTTCCGGTAATTATTGGTGGCGCTGCTATCAATCGTTCATTCGGGCGACGTATCCTTTTCGTCGATGAACAAGCCCCCAACTCTACACCACAGGCATACGATCCCGGTGTCTTTTATGCCCGTGATGCCTTTGAAGGCTTAGACATCATCGATAAACTCACGAACTCGGCAGAGGAGCACCGGGAGTTTGTCCAGCGCATCAAACAAGAGGCATTGCAGGAACGTTTGCGTAAAGCAACGACTACGCAGGATACGGCGGCAGTGGCAGAGGAGGATACTACTCCTTCCAGTAGCATTGGACCTGCGCTCTCTATTCCTACACCTCCCTTCTGGGGACCGCGTATGCTGGAACGCATTGGTCTGGAACAAGTCGCCGCATGTATGGATTTTAAGACGCTATATCGCCTGCACTGGGGAGGTAAGAAGCACGGTGCAGACTTTGAACGCCTGGTTGAGCAAGAGTTTCAGCCACGCCTGGAACGTATGCTACGCGAGGCTCGCCAGCAACGCTACCTGCACCCGAAAGTATCCTATGGCTATTATCCCTGTCAATCCAGCGGCAACGATATTATCATCTACGATCCACAACCCTTTCAGGATGGACATACTAAGACACTGCGCGAAATCTCCCGCTTCCACTGCCCACGCCAGAGAGAACGCGAACGCCTCTGCCTTGCCGATTACTTCGCCTCGGTAAGTAGTGGTAAGGTTGATGTGCTCGCCTTGCAAGTAGTCACGGTGGGTGAAGCCGCCAGCGCATTGATTAACCAGCTGCAACAAGCGGGGAACTATTCAGAGGCGTACTTTGTGCATGGTTTCGCCGTTGAGATGGCTGAAGGACTGGCTGAATATACTAACCGTGTTGTACGCCAGGAACTCGGCCTGGATGCCTCGCGTGCTCGTCGTTATAGCTGGGGGTATCCAGCCATTCCAGATCTGACGGATCATGAGAAGCTCTTCAAAATACTGCCCGTGCGTAGCACCATTGGCGTAGAGCTTACCGAATCTTACCAGCTGGTTCCTGAGCAATCGACCGCAGCTATCGTTGTGCATCATCAGCAGTCATCGTACTTTGCGGTACGTGGTGCTGCTGAGATTGCTAGCGTGTAAGCAACTGCTGTAAGTTAAGCGGGGGTCCAGGGGGCGAAGCCACCCCGGCGGGGTGTGGGGTGTCCCCAAATACCCCTTTTCTTCCCTTCCGCCGCCGGAGGCGGCAAGCACAAGGAAGCACAGAGGTTGCCCTCTGCTTAACGCGCATGCCTATGGGCAATCCCTTGTGCTTGCCCTGGGCGGCGGTGGGCCTTATTTGACCACTCTTGTCCCTTGTGGTTGTTGCTCTGCGGCGGGGTAGGGCTATTCTATTTTGTCTCAGGATCAGCGCCTTCTATACGGTGGATAGTGGAAACGACTCCCCGCACATTCTTTTCAATGACTTCTTGTCCGTGCGCATAATAAAAGCCCTTATTATAGAGGCCATTGAAGTCGATAACTCTTATTTCTAGCAGCTCTCCTTCGAGTAGCTCCACATAGGTTGTTGCCCCTCGTTCGTGAAGAGTGAATGGAACCTCTCTTGCAGTGCTGTTGCGGTAAGTATTCTGGCCCGTAACCCTCACAGAGAGATACGCGGATGCGGTTGGGTAGGTGATACTACACGCAATCTCATAGAGATAGGAAGCTGATTCACGTACTCGTCCCCGCTGAGTACATTCATAGCAGATACAGACCGCTGGATTGCTGGATTGGCCCTCAGAGAACTGGGTATCATCTATTGATGGTGACATTAAAAATGCTCACTTTCTTTGGGTAATACACGTGGGAACTACCTTACGCTTAGAAAGATATCTTGCTCAAAATGAGTATGGTACGCAGTGGGAAAAGAAGATGCATACAATCCTGTGAGCTATCAGCTACCTCCAAAAGTGGCTCTACCTCATCTCTGTCATGCATCCCAGAAGGCATATCAGCTTCATTGCAAGTACTACTACAAGTATAGCATAAAATTAGGGGAATTGACTGAAAAAAAATGATAAAATATATCAGACATAATGGACGAAATCACATTTTTAGAGAAAAACAATCTCTGTACTCTGCTTCAACCTCCACTTGGAACGCTATCCCTACCCATTTCCCTATAAGACCCTTGCTCTCCATAACACCACATGATACAATATTACAGCTAAATGAATATGAGATATATTAAAAGACTCACATATGAGACGCGACACTCTTGAGTATCCGATAAAACGGATTTACGCCACGTTTGTCTATAATGTTCACGTTTAATGATGCGAGCTTCAGGCTACCTCTTGACGCTTCAGACCAGAGTCAGACAGGAGACGTTGCCCTCTCGTTCAGGTGACAGCACAGCACTCCCCTGCCAAAAATCAGCACAAGATTTATGAGCCTGAGACAGCTCATGTTATATTAGTTACGCATGGTTCAACTGGACTTGACAATCTTACGCGTGCTCTGAGCATAAGCTTTCGAGCTTAGTCGAACCATACCTATTAGCATATGACACTATTACTGTAAGGAAGGAAAGTCCTTATGTTTCGTCGAACTTGCATTCTTCTATTTACTATGCTGGCCATACTCTTGATGCTTGCTGCATGTGGGGGAGCATCAACAACTCCAGCAGTCAAAAGCACTGTCACCCCTACCTATGCGCCAGATCTCAACCCAGCTAATTTCGTGGCTACGATTACCAATCCATATCTGCCTCTAAAACCCGGCACGACCTTCATCTCTGAGGGGACAGTAGATGGCGTAAAAGTGCATAGGGAGGTGACTGTCACCTCTGACACAAAGGTGATCGATCGAGCTACCTGTATTGCCGTTAAGCAGAAGGTCTGGTCCAACGGCAAACTAGCTGAGGAGACGACAAATTGGTATGCTCAGGATCAAGATCAGACTGTCTGGCACCTGGGAGCAGAGGTGAAAGCCTATCAGAAAGGCGTAACCAGTACTCAGGGTTCCTGGGAGGCTGGCGTGAATGGTGCCACACCGGGGATTACCATGCCAGGAAAACCAACACGAGACGTTTCCTACTACACAGAGTATCTCAAAGGAGAGACTGAGGATATGGATCAGGTCGTGAGTTTAACAGAAGCGGTCACAATTCCCTATGGCTCATTCAGCAAGGTAATAAAGATAAAAGAATCGTCCCAGCTCACACCTGGTGTCATTAAATACAAGTATTATGCTCAGAATGTCGGCCTGATTTTGACTACCATCGAGGGCAAGACGGGCCAGGAAAAATTGCTAAAAGTGACAACAGGGAATGCTGGCTAGTGCAAAAACACAAGAGCCAATAGGGATTTGGGGGTCCAGGGGGCGAAGCCACCCTAGGGGGGTTTGGGGGGTCCCCAAATTTTCCCATTCCCCAAAACGTTTTGGGATTGTGCACTAGCATACGAGGGACAAGAACCTCGCGTAGACATACACGATAATAATCAAGGGAGAACCACGGATAATCTGCCTCCCTGATTGCTCATCTAGGGGGGCGATACTCATGTACAATGAAGCTAAGCCCCCAACGCGCCTCTCACCAACGAAGCTACACCCTCACAAAAGTTGCCACAACCACTGCCAATGTCAAGATCACACCAAATTGAAAATGTAGCAACGCCGTTCGCTTGATACCAACGACATACGCCTTCCGTTCCGTCGCCGTTAAAATCGCGCGCACATTGCTAAATGCTAACGGGAATGTGATCCAGACTGCAAGGCTATAGATTGGCAATAAGCTTGACAATGCAAAAACTGTCACCGCCAGATAGCTACCCACCAGCAGAACCGTATGGAAACGTTGCCCAAACTTCAAGCCAAAACGGACTGGTAGCGTCCTCTTGTTAACTGCCAGGTCGTCTTGGTAATCGCGCACATTATTCATATTGAGAATCGCCGTCACTAACAGACCCACAGGCACACTCGCCGCGAATGCTCGCCATGACCACTGCGGTATCTGCACATAATACGCCCCCCACGTCATTAAAAATCCCATAGCGATATACACAAGTACATCCCCCAGACCACGGCTGGCAAATTTAAATGGTTTCGCACTATAGAAGTACGCAATAGCCATACCCGCCAAACCAAACAGTATAATCACCAGCCCAACTTGCCAGATTAAGATCAGTCCCAGCAGCACTGCAATCCCGAAACTGATCAGTCCTCCACTGAGTACCTGCATGGTCGTCATCTCTTTGCGGAAAATCACCGTTGAAGCACCCAATGACCCCTCATGGTCTAATCCATAACGATAATCGAAGTATTCATTAAAGTAGTTGGTGCCGATTTGTAAGAAGAGACATGCAAAGAGTGTAATAAGAAAAATGGTTATATGAAATGATCCTTCATACCCTGCTAGCGCGGTTCCCACCAGCACCGGACTTAGCGATGCCGTCAATGTAAAGGGCCGACTTGTCTTTATCCAAGCGTTCATGATGATTCCTCCCTGTCTCTCTTACTCAAAATGATAAAACTTTGCTCGTACAAAGTCAAAGCTAGAGTTCTTTCTGTATGTGGACAGAACTCTTTTCTTTCAGTTGAGTCCAATTTTAGGGAACCGCAAACGTGATTACTCATAGAGATTGTACCAAGCACGCTCAGCAATGTCCAAGTTCTCTATACCAGAAATAGCTTGAGACCCAAGAGGTAGAAAGGATCACTATTCATGGCAGACATAAAAATTGCCCCTGATACTGTGACATCGACACCAAAAAAAGTACAGGAGCAATACTTTCGCATTACAGATCAAGTGCCAGAAGAGGTCTGGTATTGGGCTGCTATTGGCTCTATCATCACTTCTGCATGGCTTTTCGCCTCGGACAGACGTGATTGGAGCCTCTTCGTAGGCCAGTGGCCCCCAACCTTCTTACTCTTCGGGCTGTTCCATAAATTACTCAAACGGCAGTAATAGAAAAAACGAGCGAGAGATCCTCTTCCAGTAGACACGCGTAACTACTCAGCGGGCAGGGCACCCATAAAGGATACCTTGCCCGCTCGTCTTTGTACTATGCACGCTTGCCAAAGTTCCGTAGCCGTAATGAGTTACTCACCACCGTGACGGATGAGAGCGCCATGGCTACCGCTGCAAAAATTGGTGCCTGATCTTTTAGAAATGGTACAAGCGGCGAAAGGATAGCCAGAGGAATAAGTATCACATTATAGGCAAAAGCCCAGAAGAGATTCTGCTTAATGATACCCAATGTCGCCAGTGAGAGCGCCAATGCCGTCCCGACGCTACGCAAGTTTCCCTTGACTAATGTAATATCGGCAGCCTCCATAGCGATATCGGTGCCCGTACCCATGGCGATACCAGCATCAGCTTGGACCAGCGCAGGAGCATCGTTGATACCATCTCCGACAAAGGCAACGACCAGGCCACGCTGCTGAAGTTGTTTCACGCGTTGCGCCTTATCTTGCGGCAACACTTCGGCGAGCACATGCTCAGGCGCTATCCCTACTTGCGCAGCAATTGCCAGTGCTGTACGCCGATTATCGCCCGTAATCATCCATACTTGCAGTCCCTGTTCTCGCAATTGCTTGATTGCTTCCACTGAACCAACCTTGACGGTATCAGCCACCGCGACAATGCCCACCGCGACATCATCAATTGCGACCAGTATAGCCGTCTTACCATGCTGCTCTAAACTCATTAATTGCTCAGTCAGCGCAGCGAAGTCAATTGCTTGCTCCTCCAGTAGCCGTCGCGTGCCTATTAAGAG
>VBJK01000061.1 GCA_005879655.1 Chloroflexota bacterium
AACAAGACCTTTTCCTTATCCTGCGGCAGTTCATCCCGCGGGAGAGCAAGCACAAGGGATTGCCCCTACAATGGACGCACATCACAGGCCGATTCGTTCCATTGTAGGGGCAATCCCTTGTGCTTGCCCTCCCGCGGGGTTGCCCTTTTTATCGCGCACTTACTTTATTGCCTTGTATTGCTTGAATACGCGGTAACAGAGGAACAAGTTGTTTCTTGCGCGAAACGAGTCCTTCTACAATCAATGAGTGTTTATCCTGCTCCAATGGCACACTGAGCGCTTCAGCAACCGCCTCTTCCTCTCCGTAGATAAGTAGGTGACAGCGCATATTAATAATATCGACGATCATAAACAGGAAAGATGCATATTCGCGCGTATGAGCAATACTACGCATAGTAGCAAGCAACTCCTCTGAACGCGCCTCAATGGCCTGTGGACTGGCAGTCTCGACGGTGCCAATGGCAAACTTGCTATCCCGTACAGTAAATTCCTTAAAGTCAGAGGTGATCAGCGCTTCAGCGGGCTTTTCGCTGAGATCTGTAGCGGCAGCTGCGAAAAGAGCCTGACCAAATTCCTCGATATCCTTTCCCACAATTTCAGCAAGTTCGGCAGCAACGCGCTCATCGCGTGCAGTACAAGTAGGAGACCGCAGAATAAGCGTATCGTAGAGCAGACCAGCCAGCAAGAGGCCCGCAGCTTCATGCGGTATAGGGATACCCGCTTCGTGGTAGAGGCTAGCGATAATCGTGCCCGTACAACCTACCGGCTCGGCACGGAACATAATAGGCTTAGTGGTATGGACATCAGCAATACGATGATGATCAATGATGCCAAGTACTTCTGCCTCTTCGATACCATCCACCGCTTGTGACTGCTCGTTATGGTCTACCAGCACTACGCGTTTAGGGCGCGCTTTGAGCAAGTCCGAGCGAGAAATATAGCCTACAAGTTTTCCTTCATTGTCTACCACAGGCATAGAGCGCAGACGCGCCAGCGTTGGCTGAATCTCGCTCATCAGATCCTCCGGGTGACAGAAGCTGAAGTCACGATTCATAATATGTTGTGTATCTATACTCAAATTGATGAGGCGGATTGCAGTGAATGTATGATGGCCTGTGCTGATCACCATGACTCCCTGTTTGCGCGCTGTGTTCAGTATGCGATTAGAGACCAGGAGATCTCCTGTGATCACCAGCGCCGCCGCTCCTCGCTCAATGGCCTTCAATTGCGCGTCCTCACGATCCCCTATCACAACCAGACAACCAGGCTCGATGTACTCGGCCATCGTATCTCAATTAGAACGCGACCTTTCAGCACACGCACGAGATTATCACGTTGCAGGGGGATACGGTTGACAGCTCGCGGATCCAGATCGATAAAAAATAACTTGGCGAAGTCTTCGTTAGAAATAATACCGTGTACCCTGTTTTCCGCATCAACTACGGGCATAGAGCTACGATTGTGCTCTTGTAAAAGTTGACCAGCTTCCAACAATGGTTGATCTATGCGTACCGAGATGACACCTCGTTTCATCACATCCCTCACTTGCAGGTACACGTCATCCAGGGCTTCCGGTGGCTCTACTTGAAAGCGCTCAAGCGCGAAGGCAACCTCTGGCTTCAGTTCGCCATTGCGCGCTGCAATCGCTAGCTCTTCTCCTTGCAGCTGTAATAATTTCGCATACGCATAGGCAGACGCGACGGAGTCCATATCTGAGTTTTTATGTCCAAGCACGTAGATTGGTTGCGCCATAGTTTGATCTCCAAATCTGGTAGTGTTGCTAGTAAGCAATCATGAATGTAGTTAACATTGACTTACTTTTTAATTATGAAGGGTATCGTCAATGCCTCCCCACCGAGACGCTACTACATTGCGCTACGTGCCAATTACTGATCGCTAGCTTGGAAGCGATGTTCGTCGTTTGCGTACGACTAGCAGGATAACACCTATGGACAAGACTATTACAATGGCAATAACTGTCACAACTAACGGCAGTATGCTCCCACTGTCCAGTCCTCCCGTTGCTCTATTAGTGGCGAGCGCGGATGAAGAGACGATCTTGTCTGAGAGTGTATCATCTGCTTGCGGAAGTTGCATGGCTGAATTACTTTGTGGGTTGCCATTTGCTAGATAGTCCTCATACGGGTTACGATATCTCGTTGCTTGTGCCGTGACGTTGATGGTTTTACTGATAGTGTGTGTAGCAGTGCCTGAAGTGACAGTAAGCGTCAGGGTGTATGTTCCTGCCTTTGTGTAGCTATGGCTGGCTGTTAGTGCGTTGCCTTTGCTACCATCACCAAAGTCCCAAGTATAGGTCAACGCTTGATTGCTTGCCCTGAGATCAAACGAGGCTTGTGCATCCACCGTCAACGGCTGACCCACCTTTGTTATGCCAATATCGCTGATCGCTGCCAGAGGTCCAGCCGGTAATGCACTCTGCGTCGTCTCTCCAAGTATGGCTGGCTGGTGTAGCATCCAGGTCGTGAGCATAGCAGGCAATGCGAGGGCCAGCATGAGGGCATTGGATTTCTGGGAGCTACCACCGGCAAATGTGTTCATGAGTTGAATGGTGTCCTGCCTCTGATCAAAGGGGTATGACCAAGCAGGCGGGTTAGCATCGTAATATGTTGAGTTTCCAGCAAAAGTAGCACATGGGAGGCCAGCGAGCGTGAACGGAATCTGGTCGCTACCTCCAAGCGCGTCATCTTCTTGTTTGATATAGCTCATATGATCAGGTATAAAGATAGGTTGGGCGCTATCTTGCTTATTATCATCATGATACGTGAGGCCCTGATAGCTGAGTGCTTGAAATTGTTGGAATACGACAGGCACAGCTTGCTGCATAAGTGAGCGAAACTGTGTGATGCGGTCTCGCTGCACAGGCATCAGCTGATCTTGATGAGGGTAGAGTTGGCTACTCTGCAATGGTGACATCTCGATAAAGAATGGTAACAGCGGGTTAGCAAGTTTGCCCAGGTAGCGGAGCGGATACGCAATCCCATTCTGCTCTTCATTAAACATGGCGACGACGTTTGAGGTATCGCCGTTCACCGTATTGTTCACATAGTGGAATGAACCCAATAAACCTTGCTCTTCTGCATCGAAGATCACAAAGCGTATGGTACGGGCAGGATAACTCTTGTGCATTCGCCAGTAATCGCCCAATGCTTTGGCCACACCCAGTTCGATAGCACAGCCGCTCGCGTCATCGTTAGCTGATTGTGTAGAGACAGCTTCTCCATCATAGTGGCAACCAATGACCACAATCTGCTCTGGATGTATAGCTCCGGGTACAGTCACCTCGACGTTGAATGCCTGCGTTGTTGCTGGTCGGCCTCGCCAGCCTCGCACGGAAAATAGGTCACGTCGTATCTGTGGACCAAAGCCTTGCAAGTCGTGTACCATTTCGTTCGACCAGTAGTCGGCAAATTCGTCGTGACCATTCTCTGCTGCTGGTAAATTGGTATCATATCCTGCTTCACGGCGCTGAAAATGGGTGGCCATGAAGAAGAGCTGATCATAGATATAGCCTGGATCGACCGTGGGAAAATCTGCCAGTTGCGTCACGCTTTTCGCACTATGCTCTGAGGCATGGGCATAAGGAGCAAATAAAAGAAAAGTAGTAATAAGTATAATAAACAAAGTGTATAGTCTCATCGTACGTACTAACATGGTTGCTCCTCGTATTTTCTGTCACATCAATAGTTGCTTATGCAACTCTGCACATGCGCCCTTGTTTTTATCGTATTAAATTTGTATTTGTTATAATCTCTAGTATGCTAGCTGGTAAACCCTGTTGTCAAGAAGTAGAGACCTGTAACAATTACGTAGTTACGAAAGGGAATACTCTCTCTCTGGCAGGACCGAAATAGCCCTTTTTACTCATAGAAGCAATCATAGAAGAAACGCCATGATACACTGCTAAATAATCCTAAAGGGTAAGGGGAAGAATCATGCAAAAACTGGATGTATTAATTGAAGAGAATTCTTTTGGGTCTGTGCGACCAGTAGAGGTTATTGGTGATGCACCTGTGGCAGAGTTGGTGTCAGCATTAGTTGAGGAATTGAATCTTCCCCGGACTAATCTTTCTGGCAAACGACTGATATACATGTTACGGCAATCAGCTGGCGGGCGTATTCTACCAGCACATACAACTTTGCTTGCCTCTGGCGTTCAGCCAGGTTCACTACTAACCTTAGATGCGTATGCTGTTGATGGTACAGTAGCAGACCCCCTTGCTGCACAGAGGCTCGCGCCCAATGCAGCAGATCCGACATTGTACTCGGCTCAGACTCTGCCAGATCTACCTGCCCTTAGTGACTTGAGGCAAGGCAATGCTTCGCTACAGAAAAGCGGGAAGGTGGCGCGACGAGCTTTTTTGACCATAGTAGGGGTTGGCTTAGCTCTTGGAGGGCTAAGTGGCGTAAGCTATGCTGGCTACCGTGTCTGGCAAACTGACACATTCAATAACTTGTTTTCCATACCAAATAAAGTAACAATGCAGCAAACTACTGTAGGCAATACACCTGCTCATGCTATACAGCCACCAACAGCCGCAAAGTCGGTCTACGTTTTTAACAATCACCAGGGTATTGTGCGCACGGTTGGCTGGTCATCCAATGGGCAGCTGCTCGCCAGCGGAGCTGACGATACTCAGGTCTTTATCTGGAACGCAAATGGTACCATCCTACGAATGCTGAAACACCAAGCTTCGGTACGCGCCCTCGCTTGGTCGCCAGACAATCAGCACCTCGTTACCGCAGCCAATAATCAGATAACGCTCTTTAACTCTATGAATGGTCAGATATTGAACCGCTCTACGCACGGCCATAATGGCACGATCAATAGTCTTGCCTGGACGCCACGTGGTCAGCCACAAGTCGTCTCTGGCGCTAATGATAAGCGTGCTATCGTCTGGAATCCCACTACCAATCGTACACAGACACTGTTTCAGCTGCATACCAATCCTATCGAGGCCGTAAGTTGGGACGCCAGTGGACAGATTGTTGCCTCTTCCTCCGCCAGTGGTGTAGTACGTGTGTGGAAAGCAGCTGATGGACAGGAAATCCATGGATTTTACCAGATAGGAAACGTGCGGTTGCGTACTGTCGCGTTTTCGCCTGTAGGCATGCAACTGGCGGTTGGCGCTGATGATGGGAAGGTCCGTATCTGGAATGGGACCGTGTGCCGCCAGCAACAAGCGAATACCTGTGCGGATAATCCGCAGATTTTGCCAAGCGGCAATAAGGCTGTGCGTACGCTTGCCTGGTCCCCTGATGGACATTTCCTTGCCGTTGGCACCGACGATGGCTTACTATCTGTCTGGTATCCCGCACAGAGCATGCAGCCACTCTTCAATGTGCAACAGAGCGCGAGTATTCATAGTCTTATCTGGTCGTCAGATGGCAAACAACTGGCCTCTGCATCTGCTAAGAGCGTGACCCTTTGGAACTTGATGTAGGTATCCTTTACGCATCGCCAAGTGAGAGCACTGCCATGAAGGCTTCTTGTGGGATCTCGACATTGCCCACCATCTTCATGCGCTTCTTGCCCTCTTTCTGTTTTTCCAGCAACTTGCGTTTACGCGAGATATCGCCGCCATAGCACTTAGCGAGTACATCCTTACGCATGGCTTTGACGCTCTCACGCGCGATCACACGCGAACCGATAGCGGCCTGGATTGGTACCTCAAAGAGTTGGCGTGGAATGAGGCCGCGTAGCTTCTCCACAAGTGCACGCCCCTGATGGTAAGCCTTCTCGCGGTGTATGATCAAAGAGAGCGCATCGACGGCTACGCTATTGACAAGGATATCAAGCTTTACCAGGTCCGCTTCATGATAGCCATCAAAGCTATAGTCAAGCGAAGCATAGCCCTGTGTGCGTGTCTTGAGCTGATTATAAAAGTCTACAATCAACTCGGCAAGCGGAATGCGATAGGCAAGCTGCACACGCTCGGCATCGATATATTTAAGATCCTTATACATACCACGGCGTGATGTCACCAGATCCATGATGGTACCGATATAGCGCGATGGTGTGAAGATCGAGATATCCATTAACGGCTCTTCAATTTTCTCAATTTCGCCCGCTGGCGGCATCGCCGATGGATTATCGACCTCGATGACCACACCATTTGTTCTAGTCACTTGATACGCAACGCTCGGTGCAGTTGCCAGGATATCGAGGTTATATTCACGCTCCAAGCGTTCCTGAACGATCTCCATATGCAGCAGACCCAGGAAACCGCAACGGAAGCCAAAACCGAGTGCACTCGAAGTCTCTGGTTCATAAAAGAGAGATGCATCGTTTAACTTAAGTCGATCCAGTGCATCGCGCAACAATGGATAATCGTTGCCCTCAACAGGATAAAGGCCTGCAAAGACCATCGGTTTGGCCGGTTGATAACCAGCCAGCGCTTCAACCAGACCCAGCACTGAGGGATTTGTGACTGTATCACCAACACGACAGTCTTTGACGTTCTTAAAGCCTGTAGCGATATAGCCCACTTCTCCGGTAGTCAATGCACCTGCTGCAATCAGGCGAGGCTGAAAATACCCGGCCTCTAGAATATCGGTCGTGCTACCCGTCGCCATCATCACCACACGCTCATTGTCGTGCAACTGTCCGTCCATAACACGTAGATAGGCAATGACGCCCTTGTACGCATCGTAGTGCGAATCAAAGACCAGCGCACGCAATGGTCCATCCATCTGCCCTTTGGGTGGTGGCACCAACTTAATAACTGCTTCAAGAATGTCTTGCGTGCCAATCCCTTCCTTAGCCGAAGCGAGGATACATTCGTCTTTTGGTAGCCCAATAACATCCTCAACCTCCTGCTTAACACGCTCAGGTTCAGCGCTAGGGAGATCAATTTTATTAATGACCGGAATAATACTGAGGTCAGCTTCCACTGCAAGGTAGAGGTTCGCCAGGGTTTGCGCCTCAATACCTTGTGTCGCATCAATGACCAGTAATGCTCCCTCGCAGGCTACCAAGCTACGCGAGACCTCATAAGTGAAGTCAACGTGCCCTGGCGTATCGATGAGGTTCAGTTCGTACTCTTCACCATTGAGCGCGGTGTAGCGCATGCGTACAGCCTGAGCTTTAATCGTAATACCCTTTTCGCGCTCCAGCTCCATCTGGTCAAGCGTCTGCTCCATTAACTCGCGCTTGGAGACGGTACCTGTATATTCAAGCAAGCGGTCAGCTAAGGTTGACTTGCCGTGATCGATATGGGCAATGATACAAAAGTTTCTAATATGTGCTTGATCTGTCATGCAATAATTCCTCCACCCAACACCTCATCACCATCCTCACCGCCATAGAAGACAGCTGCCTGTCCAGGTGTGATAGCTCGCTGTGGATGTACGAGTTGTACTTTCACACGATCCTCCGCAAGGGATGTAATCAATGCGGGCTGTTCCTGCGCCTTATAGCGCACGCGTACCAGCGCTTCAAACGGCTGTGCTGGAACTTCACCGCTTGTATAATGTATTTTGCCAACGATAAACTCTCGCTGCTCCAATGCAATGGCGGGACCGACAATGAGTGCGTTGCGGTCGGCATCAATCTTGAGTACGTGCAATGGCTCTGTCGAGGTAAGACCCAGCCCTCTGCGCTGCCCAATCGTATAATAGGCAAGGCCCCGATGCCGTCCTAGCAATTTGCCCTGCTGATCAATGATTGGTCCAGGTCTGGGTATAGAAATGAGAGAGGTAGCTCCTGCGTGCGTACCGCTCCCCACATCAGTCGTTACAGGCTCATGCATCTTTGTTGCCGCGTACCGATCAATAAAGCCTCGATAGTCGTTTTGAGCAACAAAACAGATCTCCTGACTCTCGGCCTTTGTCGCTACGCTCATACCACGCTCTGCTGCCATTGCACGTACCTGGGGCTTGGTGTAGCCCCCCAGGGGGAAGCAAGCACGGGCAAGCTGATACTGGTTCAGGACGTGCAAGACGTACGACTGATCCTTATCTGGATCAATACCACGACGTAGTCGCCGCTTGCCCGTGATGGGATGATCATCAACGCGCACATAGTGTCCTGTTGCCAGATAATCTGCATCTAGCGCTAAGGCTCTATTGAGTAAGACCGTAAAGCGAATATGACGATTACAGGTGAGACAGGGATTCGGCGTACGGCCTGCAACGTAATCATCGTAGAAAGTATCGACAATCTTATTTTTAAATTCTTCTTCAACATTGACCAGTTATTCTGCACGACGCGCTCAACACCATTGTCTTCATCCTCGATCACGCCTGGTTCAGACCAGAGGCGCAACATAATACCAATAATTTCGTGCCCTTGTTCTTTGAGAAGCGCGGCGGCGACCGAGCTATCCACGCCGCCGCTCATAGCGACGACTATTCGTGCCATAATGCTTTCTTCCTATTGCTTGACTATTTGTTGGATTGATGAGTGTTCCACAGTTTTATGTAGCAAAAAGGACTAGCCTGTGTGGGCTAGCCTTCACAATGATGCCTGTGCGTAATCAGTTTCTATCAGGTGGTATGAGTGCCCTTTATTGCCGATGTTAAGGGTAGCATAGTGGGGGCGAGTTGTCAAACAGAGAGGTATCTAGGTTATACGTTCTATTCAACGACGTATCAGGTTCACCTCAGAAAAAGGATTTTCAAACACGATAGGCGTTTCGTAGGTGAGCAAACGTAGCGCCTCCAAACGGACAGCCTGTGGATAAAGCGCCTTATAGATGGCGCAATTTGGCGAACGAAGATCATTTCTGCCAGTAGCGCGATAAGTCACCAGAGGGCAACCGCCACCACACCAGTAGCGCCAAGTACATGTATTGCACCCCTCTTTATCATCAACGTCAATAGCCTGCATTCCAGTAGATTCAGTTTTGATAGCGTGCAAGGGATCATCCGCCTGTATCGTCGTGATGGTGCGTGTGATATCTGCCTGACACTTTGCTACCTCACCACGTTGATTAATGACCAGATAGTCACGTCCAATTCCGCATGTGTAATGATGAGGCGCACGCATATCCCCTTTATCGATCAACGAGTCGATGATGCGTCGCCTGGGAAGATGATTTTCGATATAAGTCAATGCTGTACTCATACCATCAATCATCTGCTCTTCTGAGAACTGCAAATCGATGATTGAAGCAGAACAATCATTTTCACGATAGTAACTGAGCGTAAAATGAAGATCACGCTCCAAAATGTAGGCAAGCAACATGGGTAAACCTGCGATGTTACGCTGAGAGACGGTGACATTAATCGAGGGCCGCAGACCGCTTGCCAGCAAGCGCGAGATGGTACGATCGACCATAGCAAATGATCCCTTCGCTCCACTGGCATAGGGACGCTGCTGATCATGAGCCGCTCCAATCCCGTCTAGCGAAATCACGACATGAATGCGTCTCTCCTTCAACTGTGCGATCATCTGTTGCGTCATGATCGTTCCATTGCTCAGGAGAGAAGCAGACAACCGCAGGTCGTGTTCTTGAGCCTGTTGCTGCGCGTAGTCATGAGTAGCAATCACCTGGGGCAGTTTGAGCATGGCTTCACCGCCAGCATACTTCAAATGGATACCTGTATAACTATGGCGCACTGCTGAACGTATGACAGCATCTACGGCCTGTCGTGATGTATTTTTCTCCATATGATCAGCACTCTTGGGGATATAGCAGTAGTGACAGGCTAAGTTACAGGCATTACTGATGTGTAACCAAGCAGACAATGTAGACGCTCCAGATTGCTCACTAGAAGCCACTCCTTCCTGATCCAAGTCATATAAAAAACGCAAGTTGAGAAAAATATAGATGATAGGCAAGAGATGGGTGATTGATGCATCTCTCCTAACAATTCCCTCTCGCAACGTTGTTGGCATGTGAAAGTTGCCGAGTAGCGAAAGCGCTTCTTCATCGATGACGGCAATGTTTCCTGCATCGATGGGATTGCAGATGAGCCAATGTGAAGCGTCACAGGGTTGAATGTGGAGTGTGTTGGCAAGTTGTAAGCGATGTTCAGCCACGTAAGACAAATATTCTTGACCTGGAAGAAAATGAGTCCACGTATTATAACGAGACCAGACACCGTAGCAGTCGCCGGAAGGAATAGAGGGAGCGGGATCACACTCATATTCGCCACGAGGAAAATTTTCAATATGACCCACATACCTCTCACGAATGTCATTGAGGTATAAAAAAGAGTCGAACCAGATCTTCATCGATGTATCCTCTTAAAAGAGAAACTGGGGTGCATCCAGGATGACATACAATGATGCTCGGCAGTGCGTAAGTTTCTTCCTTTGTGCTAAGGATTTCTTCTTTGTTGCAAGAGTGAGGCATAGCGCTCCTGAGTAAGTTGTGTATCCGGGTGCTCAGGCCCCAGCTGCCCCACACGGATGGCTAGAGCGCGCTGATATAATGGTTCCGCTTCTGCATATTTCTCCTGGCTTACATAGAGATATGCCAGATCGTGTAAGCTAGTTGCGGTCTCAGGATGCTCAGGTCCTAACTGCTGTTCTTGTATAGAAAGAGCTCGTTGGAGCACTGGTTCCGCTTCTGCATATCTGCCCTGTTCCTGGTAAAGGATAGCCAGATCATGTAAACTAAATGCAGTGTAGGGGTGCACAGGCCCCAACTGCTGTTCTCGGATAGCTAAAGCACGTTGAAACAGCGGCTCGGCTTGTACATATTTACCCTGGCCTGTATAGAGAAGAGCCAGGTCATTTAAACTGTACGCAGTATGGGGACTCTCAGGTCCCAACCGCTGTTCCCGAATAGCTAATCCACGCAAGGCTAGTGGCTCGGCCTCTGTATATTTCTTCAACTTGGTATAGAGAAGCACTAGATTGGCCAGACTGTAGGCAAGATCAGGGTGGTCAGATCCCAACTGCTGTTCCCGAATAGCTAGTTCGCGTGACGCTAGTGGTTCTGCCTGCTCATATTTCCCTTGGCTTGCATAGAGACGTACTAAATTACTCAGAGAATTTGCTATTTCGGGATGTTCAGGCCCTAACTGTTGTTCTCGAATAGTCAGAGAACGTAACGCTAGTGGCTCGGCCTGTGTATACTTTCCCTGTCGGCGGTAAAGATGGGCGATGTTATGTAAACTGTGTGCAGTATCTGGATGTTCAGGCCCCAATTGCCGCTCTCGAATAGAGAGTGAGCGGAGTATCAATGATTCTGCCTGTGCATACCTTCCCCATTGTTCGTAAAGACGCGCCAGATCATTCAAACTCATAGCCGTATCGGGATGCTCTTGTCCTAACTGTTGTTCACGGATGGAAAGTGCTCGCTGGAACGATGGTTCTGCTTCGGTGTATTTCCCCCAATCATAATAGAGGATAGCCAGATCATGCAGACAGGTTGCCGTATCAGGATGCTCAGGTCCCAACTGCTGCTCACGAATGGAGAGTGCTCGCTGGAACAATGGCTCGGCCTCGCTATACTTCCCCGCGAGTCGATAGAGAAAGGCCAAGTGATACACGCTGGTTGCAGCATCGAGATGCTCAGGGCCTAATTGCTGTTCTCGTATGGAGAGTGCTTGTTGCAAGAATGGCTCGGCCTCTGTATAGTGTCCACGAATACTCAGGTAGTATCCTAGCTGATCTAGCAAGCGCGTCGCCGCTGGAGTGACGATTTGCTCTTGCCTGACCCATTGAGCACACATGAGAGCATGAGGTAAACAGTATTCGCACTGCGGCCAACGCGTAAATTCCGCATCAGGAAACGCTTGATTGACCAGAGCGACTGCATAGAGCATCCATTGCCTCTGTACCTCGGCAGGCAAGCTATCACGCACAACAGTCTGAACTAGTCGATGGACAGCAAGGGCCTTTGTTTGCGTATCGCGTGTAATAAACGAATAGGCTCGCAATGCTTCAATAGCTCGGTCCAGCAGATAGCCATCTGCAACAACTGCTGCAAGCGTTGGTGACAGTGTATCTGCCCCTTGCCTCAACATGTCCTCCCGAATCGCATCAGGAGCCAGAAAAGCACACAAACCTAGTAGATCGGCTGCGGCAGTATTGCGCTCTTCTACTCGTGCAATGGAGAGAGACCACGTCGTAGCCACAGGTGGATGGTCAACCAACATGCCACGATAATCTTTGAGCAGATTAATGCGATGTCGTTGATATTGCTGCCAGTAAGCCGCTAAGCCACAGCCTGTTGTTTCAAGATACGCTCCCACCTGATCAAGGGCCAGCGGCAGTCCTCCCACCTCTTGCGTAATTTGCCGAGCTAATGCTTGATCTTGGGGTGAAGCTTGCGACACATCAGCATCGAGCGCTATGAGTCCAGCTCGGCGCAATAGGAAGAGTACACCTTGTTCATCTGGAAATGTTTCTACGAGCAGTCGGTGAGCGAAGCGGCCAGGAGCTACCGCTCGCGTGGTAATGATTACGTGACCACCCAGGCGTGGAGGTAGAAATGGGCGAAGGATGTCCAGCTCATCAGCGTTATCCAGGATAAGTAACCAGTTGCGATGATTTTGCAACCAAACCTTGACGGCCTGAGTGATTGTTGTCTGGTCTTGCGCGTCCTTTACAGGCAGCTTGAGCAGTGTCGCTATCTCTGCATAGGAAGAGTTGAGCACCTCGACGTTTTCTGCATGTGCCCAGAGCACTGCCTGATAATCCTGGTAAAAGCGGTATGCATATTCGACTGCCAGTTGCGTCTTGCCCACCCCACCCAAGCCACTAATAGCCTGAGAAAGTGCTGCCGTTCGCCCTTTCTGGAGTTGAGTATGCAATTGGGCAAGCAGGTCTTCGCGCCCGCTGAAAAAGAGGTTTCGCGGGAATGGCACATTCCAGAGCGTAGGGAAATCGGTTCGTGTAAGGCTAGCCGCCAGTAAAGTAAGATTCTCAATGGCATGACGAATGCCCATCGTGACTTCAGCAAATGCTCGATCAACATTGGCCCACTCTGTAAGAAAGGTAGCATTAGAGGGTAATGGACGCAGATGGGCAAATGGGGCATGCTGCCAATCGACGGGACGCAGGAGAATGGGAATGACACAAACCCCCCTTTCTTGCTCGCGTTCCAAAGCTTGCCTCATCTCTTGCCCATAGCAATAATCAGAGGCCAGAAAATCGGGACTAATCAGCAACAAGATAAGCGAAGCCTTCTGAAAGTGGCTATCAATGACGTGTTGCCAATCTTCACCAGCAGTAATCAAGCGAGGGTGCCAGGTTGAGATGATGCCCTGGCGCTGGAGCAAGTTGAGGTGTTTTTCTAGCTCTTGTACCCACGTTTCATCCGCTGGCGCATAAGCGTAGAAAACCTTAATGTGATGATACATTTTCCCTCCCACCTCAACCAGTGCATCCAGCATAGAAAACACAGGACAATAGCCAACGTAAGTAGAACACTAGCCTCCACCTTTTGCCAAAAATCTCTGAAAGCTTGCCATGAATTATGGCTCTATTCCAGGTGACCACAAGTTGGCCGGGTATCTCTCGCAAGAGTAACAGTAAAAGGCGAGCGCTATGAGTGCATTTGTACAAATGGTCCTGGATTTGCATGAAAACCTCCTCGCCAAGTCATGCTCATGAATCATCCTGACTCACAACATGGGTGCTCCGATTCAGCGGCTCATGTATGGAATATACCACTATTAGCAACAGGTAACAAGGTGTTAACTCCCTCCCACACCTTCTTTCATCGGATGGCTCAGCCCAGAACCTTACCTCACTCCGCTCAAATAAATTCATCTTACGTAAATATCCAATATAAAGTATAAATTACTCCCAACAGAAAAGTCAAGCGAAAAAGTGATGTTATACGTAATTCTTGGCAATACCTAACAAAGCATTTCAACTTGTTTCATACATATCCCTCAGACAATGGCTAAAATCACCCTCATAGAGAGTAGTAATTATAGTTCATTTGACGTGCTCATGGCGACACTAGCTTCTGCATATAATAAAAGACATATATAGCTATTCCCCCAATAGCCGTGCTGCTACGGTATGTATCGGCTATCATGGCAACTACACTACTATCAGTATATACAAGTAAAAAAATCACATAGATGAATATTGTGAAGTCTGTCTGAGCACTGTTGTCCTAACCATTAAAAGCCTTTACTTATGCCAGAGAAATTAAATCCTTGGGATGTACTCTGCAAAAGCAAAGATTGAGAGTCTGCCGTGAGAAACAAAATAAAAAATGTGATCACCTTGTGAGATTGCATGACTACACTGTCAATAGCAATTTATGATGAAGATCTAACAAAGGAGCCAATGATGCGTTTTCACCCAGATGCTATATATACTCAGCTTTATCCACATTTCCAGGAACGAATCCGAGCCAATGAACCTCTCTCCCGTCATGGTGCACTTGGCATTGGAGGTCGTGCCGACCTGTGGATATCGCTAGACAGTACACACGAATTAGAGACGCTTGTCTCTTTCTGCGCCGAGCAACATGTGCCCCTGCTCGTGATCGGCAATGGCACGAACATGTTGTTCGCAGAGAAGGGCATGCGCGGAATCGTGGCGCGTATGGCAGCACGCTCGTATACCATTGAAGAGCAAGCAGATGGTACAGCTCTCTTGCTAGCAGATGCAGGAGTGAGTTGGCCACGTTTGATCCATGAGTTAGTGCCACTTGGCTGGGGCAATCTTGAATTTGGCGCGGGCATACCAGGAACACTCGGTGGCAGTATCGTCACCAATGCAGGTACGCATAACACCGATCTTGGTCAATATCTCCAATGGATCGATGTGCTCGATGCTCGTGGCTGTAACCTGGAAGATGACGAAGAGTTTGCCGTCCCACTAGTTCTGCGCTACAGCCAGAGCGAACTCGACCTGGAGTATCGCCATAGCCGTTTCCGTCAACAACGTTGTGCTTCATTTGACCATGACGGACAGCTCGTTGCCGCACCGCGCCACCTCATTGAGCCAGCTGAAATCGTCTTGCGCCTTGCACTTACCTTGCACCGTGAACAACCAGCACAATTATACAAACGCATGCAGACGTACGAAATAAGTCAGCAACGTCTCGTTGAACCAGGCAAACTACACGCCGGTCCTATCTTTAAAGATCCGCCAGAGGGAAAAGCCGCCGAACTCATCGCACAAGCTGGCATGAGCGGTTTCAATGTGGGAAGAGCAACAGTTTCCACAAAAAACGCGAATTTCATTATAAATGAGAGCAATGCCAGTAACACGGATATTGTCACATTGATTACTACTATTCACCAGCAAGTGCTCACACGATTGGATATTGATCTCTCCCCCGATATTGAGTTACAGGGATAGTTGGTAAAGCATGAAGAGCAAGATAGCAATACTGTGGCAGGAAGATCAACTTTAGAGAAAAAATAACCGGTAGCAGGAGTGACAAAACGAGTATTAGCCAGACTTATGTGAGGAGCTTGAGAGGAAATAGCACAATGGATCAAGCAGTGCAGAACAAGCTCTTCCCATTGCGGCACGCATAGTCCGCAAGTGAGGAGGCTCCGTTCTCTTGTTACGCGTATGCACCACGCTCCATAATTTCGCCAGGAGCGGTATGGAATCGTCCATGTACTCTCTTGAGGATATGATGAAGGCAGAACAAGTACAGGTAAACAATTATCTGGCTCGTATCGCAACTTCTGATGTACTTGAGGGCATTGGAACGGTTCCTATCATTGCCGAAGGATCACCTGCTCTACACGTTCTCATGGAGGCTAAAGATCATGAGGCTGATATCATGGTCATGTGTAGCCACGGTGATACTGGCCTGAAGCGTTGGCTGCTAGGAAGCGTAGCCGAGAAGGTTATCCGCCATAGTCCAATCCCCGTACTCGTGCTTCGTGAGGGAACTGGAGTGCTAGCAGAGACTAGCCCTGAAGCGAGGAGAAGAGGCAAGCCTACCTTGAGCAAAAGGAAAGAGATCAACAGTAGTGTCACCCTGAACAAACGCAATGGTGTGTGGTGGTTAAGCTTGTCCTATGACGAGGAGATAGCAGTCCAGACTGAGCCTTCCGCACCCGTCGTAGGGATAGACGTGGGGATAGCCAACGTCATTACGACCAGCACGGGCAAGCAGTATGGTACAATGCATGGGAAAATCCGTGCCCGACACAAGCGGGACCGTCGCAAACGTTGGAGAAAAACAAAGCTACGGGCGTGTCTGAAAAAGAAGGGAGTGAAGAAGCTTCCATCGACTTCTAGTCGTACAGGACAAAGACTCATTCGCCACACGAAAAGGCACTGCTTTTGAGGCGTCATGAGCAGTGACAACGAGAGCATGGCATAGGGGAAAGTCAGCCGATGAAACGCAAGAGAAGAGCAAAAGTCTCGACTGCTAACGTGTCGGCTTGATCCATGTTGTGTGATAGGATATCTGTAGTGTATCCTCCCGCCCAGTCCGTTGCTTCGTAAACGGGCGTAGGTTAAGGCGAGAAGTGGAGACAAGTAGCGCGTGTCGATATTGGTCTACACTTTCCGCAACTATAATAACCAAGGTTACGCTAAAGACCACAAGGTATGATGGGGGCTACAACGCCCTCAAGCATCCAGAAGACAACATCAACGTTACACACCAATACTAAAGAAGCTCGCTCCCTTTGCAGGCTGTCGAGCGGGGAGAATGGAATCATGGCAAAAAAGTCAGCGGCAGCGCGCGGTGGAGCGCAACGCAATAGACCAAAGACACAGAAAAACATTGAGCTAGTACGAGCGGTACCAGAGAAAATAGAGCAAGAAGCCCCTAGTGAATCCGTATCGCAACAGGCTGAGCCAGCTCCAGCACGCATAGCGGCAACCACCACAACTGAAAGCAACGAGAAAAGCTCAAATGCGGTTCCTGCAACGACCGTGCAGAAAGGGAGCGCAACTGCACGCTTGGCGGCACGTCGGCAAGCAGGGCAGAAAGTACAACAACGTAGTAATGCATCACTCATCACGAGCGAACACTTTGCCTATGTACGCCGCGACCTGATCACCATTGCAGTGCTGGCCAGTTGTATGTTCGCAATTATTATTGTGCTCTTCTTCGTCTTTGGTTCTAGTCTCTAAGCGAGAAGAATACGATACTTGGCCAACGTAAGCAAATAAAAGAGGCACTGAACCTATCTCTTATCTTTTTCAGTGCCTCTTATGAGATTTTTTGCGGGTTGTAGAAATGCTAGCGCATTTCTACAAGCGAGATAAACAAAGTTTGCTTTAGTGTACGAGAGGGCTTGTACCTAAGCCCGCAGGAATACCATGGCGGTGAATAGCTGGAATTGTCACACCCAGGACACGCTGCATTGCCATAGTATGGCAACAATCACCCCAATCATGGAAAAAGCGACATGTGCATTGCCACTCACCATTGTCATAGTTAGTGGTGTGGACATCGTTCTCACCGTGGAACTCTGCCTCGAAACGGGTAAACTGGATACGCTCTGGTTCGTCTGCGTAGCGCTTGGCTTTTGCGATTTTGCTGATCATACTTGAATTCATGATTTGTACACTCCTTTAAATTTAGCAACCACTCCGTAACCACTAGTAAGTCTCTCATAGACACTTGCTTTCATAGAGTAGCTTACTTCTGCGTAGTTGCGTGCATGTAAGCATACATGGGGCATCCAGCAAATATGCTTGGACAGGTGCTCTTCCCTCCTTTCATCGGAAAAAATATCATACTCTGAGTGACAGGATACCTTTGTCAGAGCGATGGCCCAAAGAAAGAAAAATGAATCAATGAGCCCGGTAATGAACGAATGAATAAGTCCTACGCAATAAAAAAACACCAGGGCGTTCTCTCCCTAGTGCACAATTTATATATCAACTTCCGTCAGCACTGCATATTGCAGCAACGTGTCTAGCAATTTCTTTGTGGCTGAACTCATAAGCGATTAACCTCCACTTGGCTCTCATAACCAAGTGTCAACGCCTAAAATACCAGAAGCACCTTTAAATCTGGATACATAGGCATGGCCTATAACCAATTGATGTCTCGTACTGTTGGAGATGATTATACCATAGAGATGGTTGAAAGTCTACCCTTGAGACTGCCAATATTAGGGCATTTTCAAAGTGGTAGGTGGCTTGAGAGAAATTTGTGAGCTAATCCACACCATCAATGTAAGCTGCTGCACACCTTCACTATCGTCCAACTAATAGCCCCGCAATCACACAAATGTTATACTTAATCAAACAATTGTCATACGCCTTACCAGGCAACCCAATATTGATGGAGGATTACGTGAAAACTGATACGCCCTCGCGTATATCTCTACGCTTAGCACTGGCGCTTTTACTCACTCTGTTCGTTAGCGCCTGCTCATCAGTAGATACCAATAGTACAACTTCCAGTACCATTGCCACAACGCTATCAACGCCAATATCAACACTAGAAAAAATATTGGCCGATCAGCCTCCCGGTACCAAAAAAGCTATTGCAGGAGAACCATTACCCGCAAATCAGGTTCTACCGCTTTCTTTTGGTCTTACTTATAATGATACGGCCTTTGAGAAGGATATCTCACAAATCTATACACCAGGTTCTCCAGCCTATCGCAAGTACCTGACACCTGAGCAGATTACCCAACGTTACGCGATCTCTGACCAACAACTGCAACAGATCCAGAATTGGCTCAAGCAAGCAGGATACACGATTGAGACGGTTGATGCCTTACGCTCATCCATCCAGGTACATGCTACCGTGGGCACGATTCAACAATCGCTTGGTATTCAGTTAAAATCCTACAATCTATTAGGGCAAAGTTTCTACATGCAAGATGGTACACCCAAGATGCCCTCAACAGTAGCCCAATTGGTGCAATCAATCATCGGATTGGATAACTTTGCTGTACCACAATTTAGACCACCCTTTGCGCTTACTAAACAGAACAATGCAACACTAGCTGGTAACTGCGCCAACTATGGAGCCAAACAGACGCTCACGCGTGACAAATTGGCTGCTGCATACCAACTTGATCAATTGTATCACCAGAACATTCAGGGGCAGAGCATGTCAATTGGCATCGCCGAATTTAGCGAGCCATACGATCCCGCTGATATCGCAAATTATACCGCTTGTGTCGGTATCCCCACACCTACTATTCAAAACGTTGAGATTGACGGCAGTGTAAAGCCTGGCCCTGGTGCTGGTGAAGCGGCGATGGACATTGAGTTGGTTGCGGGCCTTGCACCTCAAGCGCAAATCTTTGTCTATCAAGCCAAAATCGGCAATGACTATGCCTCCTTTGCGAAAGGGCTGCTTGATCTCTTTAATCGTGTTGCCACTGATCGTCGTGTCCAGGTCCTCACTGTCAGTTATGGCGCAAGTGAAGATGCCTTTAACACTTCCACAATGGCGGCGATTAACCGCAGTTTACGCACCCTGGGGGCAGAGGGTGTCTCAGTGTTTATTAGTAGTGGAGATTGCGGAGCATATTCCTTACGTGTACATAACCTCGCAACAGTCTCGTTCCCCGCGAGTGCGCCTTATGCAATCTCTGTCGGTGGCACACACCTACAAGTCGATGACCAAAACGTTCGCACCAGCGAGACTGCCTGGGGCAAGGACAATCAGGCCGCAATGTGCCAGAATGAATGGGGGTCCGGCGGAGGCGTGTACAAGCTCTGCTGTTTTCACAACTGCCTTCCCACCGCAGCCTCTCTCGGCTCCCAACGGTTTACGTCAGCTACCCGACATTTCAGCAGCAGCATATCCAAATATTGCGATCTATTATCAAGGCTCATGGGTTGCAGCGGGCGGTACAAGCGCGTCAGCACCTATCGTGGCGGCGGGTACTGCGCTCGTCGGTCAGGCACTCAATCTGGGAGGCAAACCAGTGCTTGGTGGTGTCCCAACGTTCTACCAGGTGGCTAACCATCCCGGTAACTTCCAGCCTTACACCGATGTCGTCGAGGGCACTAATCTCTTCTATCCCGCTACACCCAACTGGGACTATGTTACTGGTTGGGGTTCACCAAACTTCAATCAACTTCTACAACTTGGGCTAGCTGAATAGCCCCTTAAATAAGGAAAATGTAGGAAAGTTGTTCTGACAATTTTCCTACACTTTTGTTATTTATTACACTACCAGACAACTCATGTCGCTAATAAGCTCGTCATACACCCCATAGACCTGATGAGCAATACGCTGCCAACAATAAGATAAGACCGATGGACGTGCGGCTTTACTCAAGCGGGCATATAACAAGTCATTTTGCAGCAGCATATCAAGATGCTTGGCAAAGAAGCTAGCAGAGCGGGGGACCAGAAATCCCGTTTTCCCATGCTGCACAACGGTGGTCAGTCCTCCTGCACGGGTTGCAACAACGGGGGTTGCGCAAGCCAGTGACTCAACAGCAGTCAAACCAAAGGTTTCGTGGTACGACGGCACGACCGTCACATGAGCTGCGCTGTATACCCAGGGCATCTCTTGTAGTGGACGTGCGCCAAGAAAGTACACACGATCAGCAATTGCCAACTGGTGTGCCAGGTGCTGTAGTTCCTGTATTGTTGGATCATCTCCCAATTTACCACCAACAATAACGATCTGCGCATCCTTCTGCATCATAGCGGCGGCACGCAAGAACAGGTCCGGTCCTTTGAATGCATCCAGACGACCAGCAAAGAGCAATATTGGTCGTTGCGGATGCAACCCTAAACGTTCACGAGCCAGTGGTCGCTCATGGTGCACAAAAAGATCGGTATCTACTCCGCAAGGAATCACAGCAACACGCTTGGCAGGCACGCCTGAGTAATGGAGAATCTGTGTCCGCTCATCCGCAGTTGAGGCGATAATGCGGTCCGTATGCTCAATCAACTGTCGTTCCATCTCCAAGCGCAATGCTGGTTCCGCCTGATGAGGATTGGCAAGCATCTTTAGATAAGCCAGGGTATGAAACATTGTCACGTGCGGCACATCCCAACGCTGGGCTAATTGCATGGCTGCAACCCCTGAGAGCCAGTAATGACTGTGAATAACATCATATGCGCCAGCCTCTCTGCGGCGAAATTCTTCAATATGATGCACAAAAGTGGGAAGATGTTCATAGAGGTCATGTTTATGAACAGAGGCAAGCGGTCCAGCTTTTATATGTATAACACGTACCGCCGGATGAAGCTGTACAATCTGTGGGATACGTTCGTTTGTCCAACGGGTAAATATATCGATGGTCAGATTATGCTGTGCCAAAGCATAAGCGAGAGCAAGCATATAGACATTCATGCCACCTGCGTCTTTGGTCCTACCGGGGTTATCCAGGGGGGATGTATGAACGCTAAGCATGGCAACAGAGTAAGACATAGCGAGTCTGCTCCTCTTCATCAAAGCTTCTTTTTATTCTTCATTGCAGATGCGCGGCCAGCGCCCTTCTCCAGAAAATTGCATCGTTGCAAGCATCCGGTTTTCTCTCCTTTCTGATATATCCACTTATGTACAACAACATCAAATACAGAACTATTTCGTCTGCTCTTGTTTGCGCAGGTCAGCAATAGCATCGTGCATCTCTGCCAGAGCGACCCCGGACCCCTGCGAGAGTTGCTGCAAGCAGTCTGTACGCCGTTTGAGAGCAGTAGAAAATTCCTGGCAACCCATAGCAGTCCAGGAGCACAAATCATCGATAACAGTCTGGTCTGTATGCTCAAACGTGTCATCAAATTCGTTCCAGAGAGAGAGCTGAATTGGCACAATAGCATCGGGTTGCCTGGGATGAGCAGAGGGTTGGAGAAAGTGTGTAGTAAACCAGCGCCGCTTGGGTGGATAAGCTCGTTTGGTTAAGCCAATATTGACAACAATGCCGAGGCAACGCACATGAGCTGCACTGAGTCGCAAGGTACGATGATACATATAAATCACATCATTAATTGTATCTGCGTGCACGCTGGTTGCCACATGGTACCCCTGACTGGCCAATGAGAGGTAACGTCTGGCAATATGTCCCCACATATAGATCGGCAGGTGATCGCTCACTTCATTGCAGAGCGCGTAGGTTGTCGCTGGATCTACCTCCGGCAGACGGGTAAACGCGAAATTCTCATACATCCCAGACATATAGGCCAGTGAGGTCCCTTCGGGCAAAAATTGCAGCAATGCATTCAACGTAGTCGTCTTACCAACCCCTGGCTGAGGATCGGTCGGACCAGCCACTGTAAGCGAGGCTCCATGCTCCAGCAGCAACCAGATCAGGCCAACGGTTTCCACATCGACGCTATGCAAGGCAATGATTTGCGCCATCGAGAGCGGGTGACGAGACTCATAGTGCCAATAGTAACGTTCATAAGGATCATGCGGATCAAACATATGGCGTTCCCCCTTCCAGGTGCGATCAGACTACTATTGCTGTACCTTATTATGTCTTCTGCTCTCCAGCATGTTGTTCTTGCTGTTGTTCTGTAGGCTGAGCCATCGTCAAAGCGGGAGGTTTGAGCCAACCCGGATGTGGACTCCAGCCAATAGCAAGCACACGAGGCCGCTTCTCTTGCTCTAGCTCAATCAGACTCACTGAGGCATTATCAATCGTTAATGCACCAGCTCGCTTTGCCTCTATCCCCATATAATGAGCGATGAGCAACTTCACCACATCGGCGTGTGCGACAAAGGCAGGATAGGCACCGCTCTCCTCTCTTGCCAGCCAACGCTCAACTGCAATGAGCACGCGCTGTTGCACCTGGGGAAACGTCTCTACGCCCTCCGGTGCCACGGTCGGATCTTTGACATAGGCCCTCCACGCTGGATCTTTCTTTGACAGTTCGTCAATGATTTGTCCGGCCCATGATCCAATATCGGTGTCTACAAGATCCGGCTCTAGCTGGATGGTAAGATTATGCCCTCTGGCAATAAACTCGGCGGTGTCTCGTGCGCGTTCGAGAGGACTACTAATAAGAGAGCTGATGGGAAGAGCTGTTAGAGCTTCAGCAAGACGGGCTGCCTGCTTGCGCCCGTTCTCGTTAAGTGCCACCCCTGGCAACTGGCCAGGGAGACGATGTTCGACGTTCCAGGTTGTTTGCCCATGTCGGATAATGAGCATTGTTCGTTTCATACTATTTGTTGTGCTTTCAGCCATACCAGATCGTTGAAACCAGAGTTGTATGCGCCAACGCCAAAAGCGTGTGCACACCGAGAGCGTTGCCCATAGAAGAGAGAACCAACTGTATCCCCAGGTTCCCAAGGCTTTCAATCTGCTCAAATAGCCCCTTCCCTGCCTCCGTCAAGGCTCTATCAAGACTTTGGCACACTCTCACTAAGCGGGCCCTATCTCGACCATACAGACTTAGCGGAGTTGGTACCGACGGATATTCGGTACCGAATGAAGTACCCTACACCAATGCTATCCGCATTCCATGCGCCCTCACAGCGCGACACCGATCACCGAAAATGCCAAGTGAATAAGAATAAGCTGCATACTTCTCACTGAATACTCGATTACAATCCGTACTATTTTGAGAATACCCAAAGATCTCTTATTAAGAATGTTTGAAAATCCCTTATTTGTTCTTTTAGTTTTGCATTTACGCTCATCTCGGGTCTAGGATCAACGTAGTAGACTCCATCAAGTTTGTTTAAGGCCACTGTGTATCCCAAGAAATGATTTGTTTTAAATGTTGAAGCTATATTAAAATGTCGATCACCACTCTGTTCGAGATCTCTGGTTGCTTTGGATCGCTGCACATCATGCAAGAAGATAGCAACTACAGGTATCTCTCTCTGTAGAAGCTTTGTAAGGAGATATTTGTCCAGGAAAATTTTATCTATTCTATCCTTGCTAGTCGTTTTAATGGAGCCTACGATCTCAGAAGAATGTATATATTTTGCCTCTTCTTCTGACACGAGAATTGCTGCTTCTCTAGAAAAGACGACATCCAGTTCGTAAGACATTTTGTATCCCTCATAGCCAGGAATAGGTATGTTGATTGTTCTTGGTTCGCATACTAAACCAACATTTTGAATTATAAGCTTTACTAATATCTCAAAAAGTTGCCCTATTTTCTTTCTGGCTTGATTAGATTCATGGAACGAATCTCCAACACAACCGATGACCTGCTGCATTGTGTAAATAACCTTGTTTATCTCCTTTGATTCCACATAGGCGCGTGTGCTGGCTAAATCGCTAACCTTTTCCTGATAACTTTTCAAATCAGAAAGGAAATCAACAAATCGCTCAAAGACTGCTTTAAATACTTCCGGTGACTCAATAAACAAGCGAGTGTTCAATGGTCGTGTAATCTTATTGCTGTGTTCATTCCCATACTGGTAGAAGATGTAGTGATTGTTTCTAGGAGATGGTGAAACGATGCGTGTTATTTTAGTATTTTGGATGTAATCAAGGAATGTTTTGCTGATATCAAAATAAGTACTGAGTCTAAAAGTACTTGTATCCCGAATAACATTTTGTAAGTTCTCAATTGTTGAAGTCATCTAATAGATTTTCTCCTTCTCTCATTTTCCAAATCGTATTTGATCCATTCATCTTCAGACCAATTTTGTACCAGTTCTATTCGATTAGCAGCCCATCGGCAATATTCAAAGTTATTGTCACATCCTTTCCATTTTCTCTTTAACTGTTCGGACACAACGGCTGTGGTCCCTGAACCGAGAAATGGATCTATCACAAGACTGTTAGGATTAGAAGAAGCCAAAATAAACTTTCTTATGAGTTCCTCTGGTTTTTGTGTTGGGTGTGGTGTTTTTTCATTCATGCCATTGCAGGTTATTGGAACTTCTAGCACGTCTTTTGGTTTTGCTCCATTTGGATGGGGAGTCCAAACTTTTTTACTGTTCTTTCCTTTGTTGTTATACTGGCTAGTTTCTGCTTGTGGATGTTGTGGATATTTTAGGGTATGTTCTCCATAAGGAATACGGATACGGTCTATATTAAATATGAAATCTTTGCTTTTCCTATAGTGGAGGATGCTTTCATGAGAACGCCCCCAGTCTGAGCCAAGATTAGCCTTATTTTTGTAGTGCCACACAATCCATCTGCAACCCTGGAAGAAGCGCTGCGCGGGTAATTTGAGATCAGCTAGTATTTCAGAATACCCACAAATATAAAGTGTCCCCGTAGGTTTAAGGACACGAGCCGCTTGTTGTATCCATTCTAATGACCATTTGAGATATGCTTCTTGCGATTCAAACGTGTCCCATTCAGCTTTCTGAACATTATATGGAGGATCTGCAAAAATCAGATCGACAGATTCTTTCTCCAAAGATTTAAGCCACTGAATAGCGTCTCCAATCCATATTTCACCATTGGGGTGTGAATAAAAGCGCTTAGGAGAGGTTATGTCTAACCCTTCCATGTTTATCTCTTCAAATTTACCTTTCGGTTGAGATATGTCCTCGTTTGGCAGTATTTGAAGTTGTATTGGTCGTTTTTTTGTATCAAATGATGCTTGCACTTCTGTCATAAAATGATGCCTATTCTTTTACAATGTTTAAGAAATATGGCATGGCTCCCCTTTCTTTAGATAAGATCACCAAGTGTCAATAATGATGTTTGGCTGTAAGCGTTTGGGTTTGAAAATTATAACATGGTTAACAGTTCCATGCACTTCCACGAGAAGGATCAAGCTCAGAAATAAAGAGGCTTGTGGAGCGCAGTGATACAAGAAAAAGAGCTAGCTGGTTGAGGCAAAAAAGAGTAGTAAAAAAGCCCTCCATATCAGATTATGGAGGGCAAAAAGGATCATGCTCGTTCTCGTAACGCCATAGCAAAATTGCTACTCGCTAACGCCGCCTGTGGACTACTAGTATGGAGCGCAGTAGGTTTAGACAGCACCAGTTCCAATTGAGGGATCGCGCCTGTCGTACAGACACTTGCGGGCTGATTCTGCGTTAACTGACAGACGGCAGCCGTGACATAGTTTGCACTGCCCAGGATATTCTTAGCAATATCACTCTTGGGATCTTTGAGCTTACTGGCAATATCTTGATACGGAAGACCCGACAGTAGGTTTGGATTGTAGTAGGCTCCAGTCGATGTCTGTCGATTGCCAAGCAAGATGAACGGAATACTGCCTGCCGATTGAGGATCAGTATAAGGTGGAGCATTATATTTATTAACTAATTGAGTTTGCTCAGGCGTTAGCTTATCAAGTGGATTTCTCTGGTTATCTTGCGTTTCGACTGCCACAAAATCAATATACTGGCTGCTATAATGGCCATTGTGGAAGCTATAGGTTGGAATGCTCCATTCGGAAGTTGACAGCGGCTCTAACGAGCTAAAAGAGCCAAAACGACTGAGGGCCGCAATGACTACCCAGCGTTGGGCTGCACAGAAAGGGCAATAGTCAGCGCCGACAAAGAGAATTTGTGGCTTGCCCGTAGGCCCTTGTGGTAGTTGCGCATTTGTGGGTAACGGATGCATCAAGTTCTTCACCCCGCCATCGCCTACCTGGTCTAACAATTTTGCATCAAGATGAGTCACGGTCTTGAATGCCTCATTAGCTCCCTGCGTAGTATATGTTTGCTGCTGATTGGCCAGCAAGAAAAAGATGCCAATGACAACCACGACCATCAGCAAAATACCCCCGACCAACAGCCAAGGGTTATTATCTTTAGACTTGCTTTTACGGGACTTTGCAGGCCGTGTTGTATTTTGATCCGCGCCTAAGCGCTGCTGTCGCTGTTGACGCGTCTGTTCGCGTCGCTGAGCGGCAGAAGTCTGTTGCTTCGACTTCGCCATAGTTATCCTCTCGTGAAATAGGGTTACGAACTGCCACTAGTCAGTAAACCATTATCTACTCGAAATACTCCAAGACTGACCAGTGCAGGACCAAGGTCCTGTAGCGCTTGAATGATAAGTTGGTGAGCCTCCTTTTCACCAATGATGGGAGAGCAGAAATATTGACATATCGCGATCAATGCAGAGAATCCTTCAAGCAGTTCTTCACGCGACATACGATCTAGACGGGAGCGATCTACGATTTGTAAGTAACCAGAAGAGGCAATCTTGAGGCTGGCAAAAGCGGGAAAAGAAGAGGAACAGTCATCGAGAATATCTTGCAGCACGTGTAGCGCTTCCTTTGGCCCTACCAGATGAGCTACGGCAAGTGAAACACGCCGCGTAGCTTCAACAAGGATCTGCCATTCTAAGGGGCTGATAAGCTGCTTTGCTTCATGTGACGCGATCAGACTACTCTCGACTACACGAGGGAGGAAGGCCAGCGCAACAATCACACCGCGATTATAGAGTGCTTTTAATGCTTGATCTAAAAATTTCTCGTGCTCATCATTGAGCGTTGCATCTTTCGTCGTCACTCCCCGATCAAAACGGATAAAGCCCTGATTCCATTGCTGCAATTCAAACAATACAGCACGGGCATCACCACGATTACCAGCAACATGAACCAGCTTGCCAGCACGAAAATAGCAATGGACGATACTCAGACGTTCAGTATTGCGTAAAGAAAGGCGACCAAACGCGCGCTGGCTTTTGATCTGATATACAATATTCGCTAAATCAGCTAACGAACCCTGCCATGAAGAGCCGAACACACTCACCTGGGGCACGACATACTACCGCTTTCTACTGAGGTCGCCAGAAGAAACTTTCTCGGCAAACTACCCAATCAGTTAAGCTCACTATAACGCATCTCACGCCCTATGATACATAGATGCAGAGTACACTGTCAAGTAATCACTGCCCCTGTTGTAGTTGCGCCGTCTCGCCTACATAACATTGCAGACCACATGCAGCACAGTGCCCTACGATCCTGCCACCTTGCTCCTGGAGATCTGTTAAACGATGGGCACAGCGGCAGACATAGCCATGTACACGTGCAGGATTACCAAAGACCAGCGTATGCGGTGCCACGTCCTTTGTCACCACTGAGCCTGCACCAACGAGCGCAAACTCGCCAATCGTGATGCCACATACAATCACAGAGCCTGCACCAAGCGATGCCCCATATTTCACCAGTGTTGGGGTAATTGCCCAATCATCGGCGCTTTTTAATGCACCATTAGGAGTAATCGCGCGCGGAAACATATCGTTGGTGAAGCACACGTGTGGTCCAATAAAGACCCCATCTTCTATCGTCACGCCTTCATAGATAGAAACATGATTTTGAATCTTGACACGCGAGCCGATACGCACATGTGTATCAATAAATACTCCCTTTCCAACATTGCATTGCTCACCGAGTGATGCATGTGCACGCACATGCGCATAACGCCAGATACGCGTACCTGTACCCACATGAGCCTCTGGCTCTACCTCTGCCAACGGATGCACAAAAAATGTCGTATTAACCATCTTTCACCCCATTATCTTGAACGTAGCAAATAATTTCGTACCACAGGCAACCAGCGTAAACGCGAGAAAAATCCCCACAAACCAGCTGTTTCTGCTGCCATCACATACCAGTGCTGATCCACATCCACCTCGACACGCCGTAGCATGTATGGATCAGTTCGTGGCGTATTAAAACCATAGTTCGTTGTTACTGCCCACGCATAACCAGCCAGTTTCACGGCTTGCCGTACACTCTGGCCAATGTGCTGTCTCTTGCCGACCGGATAGGCAAAGGAGCGTACAGGATGCCCCAGTTGCTGCTCCAGTACGCTACGACAGGTCTCTATTTCGCAACGTACCTCTTCAGAGTCTTTCAGGTAGCCCAGAATCGGATGGTGCATGGTATGTGCACCAAAGGAGATCCATCCACTCTGTGTCATCTCCTGGATCTGCTGCCAAGTGAGTGGTAGCGCAGGCTCGTCTTCTGGCGCAACCAGAAAAGGGACCGCCAATGTCTCCCTCATAGTGGTAAGAAACGCTTCACGCTCGGCTACCGAGCTAGCACCATAGACACGTGTTGTGATCAATAGCGCCAGAGCAGCACGCTCTTGAGTACTGTCTAAGTGATAGACCCGTCCCTCCACCTGGACCTCCCTCACCTGAGCATGCTGTAATAAATGCCGATCCTCATTCCACCAGAAATGTGCCCCGCTCTCTATATAACCAGGCACAAGGTAGAGCGACATCGGGATCTGCAACTCACGTGCAAGCTTGAACGCATGCGTATAGTTGTCACGATACCCGTCATCAAACGTCAGCACTAATGGTGTACGTTTATCTGCTCGACGATCGCGCTTTTTTCGTGGCGTATACAGTTCTTCTAGCGCCGCCTCTATATGCATTATACGATAATGCTTGCGCAAATAGACCAGATGACGCAGCAGATCTCCCCCCGTTGCACGGTGGTAATTAAGAATCACAAGCTGCTTTCCAGCACACCTCGTCCACCAACGAGCCAGGGCTACTAACCCACTATAGTACATAACGCCAGCAATAATCGTTAATATACGTTTACGCATTGACATATCCTCTTTTCCGCCACTACGTAGCCGCGCAATTTATTGCGCTAGTATCACACAAAAAAGAAAACAGGCGCAATAAATTGCGCAACTACATAATCAATAACAAAAAACTGTTATTTCTTCTTATTAAATGAATTGCCCATCTTTTGCACTATACGGTGTGTAATATCGAGCGTGGCAATCCAGGCAGGGAGAGGATCGCTCCAATCGAAATAATCGTACCCACAGGGGTGTAAAAAGGCTGCGAGAAACTCTGTAACGGCTTGCAGAGGAGGCATTACTCCTGGTCTCCCACGCTGAGTAAAAGTTTGCATGGTTGTCAATAGATCACCTTCCAGATAGCGCATCCATTGGCCAACGCGATAGCCCTTTACGCGATCTATCTTTTCCCCACTCGCCCACTGATAGAGCAAATAGGGAAAATCAATGCCCGCACGCACAGCGACTTCAAGCGATGCGGATAGGCGCGGATTAACCTCCATAAGATAAGGTTTGCCAGCACTATCGCGCCGAAACTCTATCTCGGAGTACCCTTCCAGATCTATCTCACGTACTAAACGCTCCGCCTGTGCACTAATATCTGAGGGAAGTGTAATGCTTTGACGAAAGACTGAGGTTCCTCCTAAAGGAGGCTGAGTACGCTTAGCCCATTGAGCAAAACGTGCATACATTTCACCATCAGCATACAAGAGGCTTACAGCTTCACGTCTGCCACTGAGAAATTGCTGAAAGAGCACTTTTCCCCCATAAACCGTTAGTTCTTCCACTGCACGATACGCTTCTTGTGGGGTCGTTACCAGAGCACAAATCAACCTGACCCCTTGCGCTCCTTGCCGCTGATTATTTCCCCATAACCAGGATTCGACTGGTTTCACTACCGCAGGCAACCCTATCTCTTGCAGTGCTTCTGACACCTCACCAACTGATGTAACAACGACCCCGTGCGGCACGGCCATGCCTAACTGCTGCGCAATGGCCAATGTCGTATCTTTATTAATTACAGCCTCTAAGGATGCCTCATTGGCAAGAGCAATACAAGAACGACGCTCAAACTCGCGGCGACGTTCACGCAATACCGCCAGAGTACCGTCTGAAGAAGGAATTAGCACGCGCACTTGCGTATGCTCAAGAAGCTGGTGCAGATAAGTTCGGAATGGTTCTTCGTCATGCTCGTAGGTTGGGGCTATATATGCTCTCCCACACCAGCGCGATGAGAAAGTAGGAAGATAGTGCAAACGCTCTCCCTTATCGACGATTTCTAATGCTGCGACACGCTTACCCCGTCGCCCCAGAGCACGCACTGTCACTAATGACTGGCGCAACCTAGCATCTAACACTAGTGCATCATACACAACTTCATGCCGCATGGAAAACTCATTTCTAGCGTGCTGCTGCATACCCTCTTGTATGGGGGAAACAAGCATTGCCCCATCCTCGAATGCTCTCATCTCTTCCTCCGTAAGCGTGACATAAGTCCTAATAGGCCAGCCAGTTCAGCCGCCATTACCAGCCAGTTCAGCCGTTCATCACCGGGCAGACGCCCTAGTAAGTATGGATCAGTATCAGGTGTATTGACTGCTTCAATCGTCGAGAGACCCCATTGATATTCAGCTTCTTTTACCGCTTGTAATCCATTTTTCCCTATATGCTCAATTTTACCAATAGGATAAGCAAATGAGCGAATAGGGTGTCCTAGCTTTTGCTCTAAACATTGGCGCGACTCAACAACCTCACGTTGCAGCTCGCTGGCGTCTGTGAGATAGCTAAGAGTTGGATGGTGCATGGTATGCGCACCAAACGAGACCCAACCACTTTGCGCCATCTCCCGTATTTCGTCCCAGGTTAAAGGGAGAGCAGTATCTTTGACGCCCGCAGTCGCTCGACAAGGTAAAGTGACACCGAGGGCAAGCTGCAACATCTCCAGGAACTGCTCACGTTCGGCTACAGAGTGAGCCACACGGGTACGAGTATCGATCGTCTGTATGAGCGCTTGGCGATCAGCTGCTTGTTGCAGGTCGTAGGTGCGCCCTTCAATGATTACTTTCTCAACTGTGGAATGCTGTACCAGATAGTCAGCTGCCAACCACCAGAAACATTGTCCACTCTCGCTGTAGCCGGGGAGTAAGAAGATGGTGATCGGCACTCTTAGCTCACGTGCCAGTTGCCATCCTTCGCTATAATTGTCGAGATACCCATCGTCAAAGGTTAATACCAGAGGAGTACGGCGATCGCGTACAGATCCCTGCCCCCTCGTGCAGAATCCCAAAACCTTTTGGAGAATGGGAGCATTTGGGGACACCCCAAACCCCGCCAGGGTGGCTTCGCCCCCTGGACCCCCAAGCCCTACTCCCTCTCTTGTTTCTGCACTAGCTGTGTAAAGCTCCTCTAATGCCTCCTCCAAGTGCATAATACGATAGTGGCGGCGCAAGTAGCGCATCTGGTGGCGGAGCTGTTTGCCGATTGCGCGATGATAATTTAAGATAATTAACCGACGCTCTTTGCGTTGTGACCACCAGAGCGCCAGTCTGATCAGTCCACTGTAATAAAAACAGGTTGCCAATAAGACACGTAGCCGCTCGCGCACAGTTTTCTCCCTCTCTATTGCCTACAGAACGATCTGACACGGTTCTTCCTACCCAGATAGGTGCACGTCATGGAAAGATCGTAGATGCGCAATTTATTGCGCCGAGGACGGAGCACAGCGCAATAAATTGCGCATCTACGATCTTTCCATGACGTGCATCCTAGATGAGGCTAGCGGTGAGCACGCACCCGGCGTACTACTGCACTACTTACGCGCAATGCAGAAGCCCTGTTGCCTACCACAAAGCGGTACAAGGGACCGAAAGCACGCACAGAAGTCAAGCCGACAAAGTAGAGACCGGGCACACTACTCTCAAACCAATGACTTAACCAGGGAATATGCTGGTTACTCTTGATATCACGCAAGAGCGTCGGATGCAACATAGTAAGATTACGAACGTCCACTCGATAGCCAGTACAGAGCAAGATGTGATCCGCCTTCATCGCCGCGCCATCAGAGAGAGCTACCTGCACTCCATCATCAGCCTCCTTCATTGACAAAATCTTGTGCCCTTCATGTAATGTCACACAGCCGATCACGCGGTTACGCAGCCAGTCCGCACCAGCAGCTTTATAATGATTGCCGTTGTAGCGATCCTTTTTCTCTTGTGAGAAACGATAGAACATATAAGGCAGATGTTCAAGCCCCCAGTTCTTCCAGCCAGGAGCAATACCCGCAGTAGGAGCCATTATCTGTTCCAAAGCCGTACGCTCGTTCGCGCGATCCGGTTCCAGCCACAAAATAGGCCGACGCGACACCAAGTCAACAGTCGCTCCAGCTTCGTGTAGTAGCGCGCCATACTCAGTCGCACTCTGCCCTCCCCCAACGACTACCACACGTTTCCCAGCAAAACGGCTGAAATCATTATATTCAAACGAATGCGAGGCGAGTTCAACGGGCAAATGACTATATTCTTCGGGACGCCGTGCGTAATAATAGAGTCCCATCGCCATTACAACCGCTGTGCTACGTACTTTTCTACCATCAACCAGTGTCAACAAAAATTGCTCGCCCTCGCGCTCAATCGATGCAACATATGTCTCATCAACATCAGGCACTGCGCGCTTCTGAAACCACAAAGCATAGTCAATGAAGGCATTAATTGGCACCGGATAGCATTTATCGTAAGAAGACTCGTTAAAGAAACGCTCGAAACCATAGCGGTTATGCGGATCGGAGAGATTAGTCGCCCACCAATGAGAACGCAAATACATCCCCTTGGGCATGCGCTCACGCCACAGTTCCAGGGTTTTTCCAAAAACGGCTACCTTCAATCCCTGTCCTAGCAGGTGGGCAGCGGTAGAAAGGCCATACGGGCCAGCACCAACAATTACTACATCATATTGTGTAACAGAAACAGATGGTAGAGATTTTTTTACATCCGATACAGTACTCACGAGAAATTCCTCCTATATATGAGATAATCTTTTTTTGATTGCTCCGCCTATCCAACTACGAGAGAAATCAAGCGTCGCTCTCATAGCAGGTTTCAGGTCTTCCCAATCAACATAATCATAGCCAGTGGGCTGCAAGAACGAGAGACAAAACTCTAGTATGGCCTGCGCTGGCGGTGTCACACCCGGCCTACCACGCTGTTGAAGCGCTGCAATAGTAGTCATGATATCGCCTTTGAGATAGCGCATCCAGATGCCCGTGCGATATCCCGCTACATTGGTGATTGCTTCTCCACTCGCCCATTGATAGAGCAAGAGCGGGAAATCTACACCAGCCTGCACAGCGACTTCAACTGATGCCGATAGACGCGGATTAATTTCCATGAGGTAAGGCACTCCGGCGTCATCACGGCGAAACTCGACCTCGGAGTATCCCTCCAAATCGATGGCACGAATCAGGTTCTCCGCCTGGCAACCTATATCCTCCGGCACAACAATGCTCTGACGGAAGACCGATTGACCACCAAGTGGCGGCTCCATGCGCTTTGCCCATTGTGCAAAACGAGCATAGATCTTACCACCGGCATAAAAAAAGCTCACCGCTTCTCGTCGCCCGCTCAACAATTGTTGAAAGAGCACTGTACCGCCAGAACAGGTCAAAGCCTCTACAACCTGCCGTGCTTCATCAGGAGTGGTGACTAAGTGAGAAGCAAGTCTGGTACCTTGCTGATTACCCCATAGCCAGGACTCCACAGGCTTGACTACGGCAGGTAGTCCAATTTCCTTGAGTGCGGCCCCCACATCCTGTACGCTGCCAATCACCGCACCCCGTGGGACACTCATGCCCAGTCTTTGGGCAACTGCCAGGGTCTGCTCTTTACTGACCGCAATCTCCAGAGCTGGCTCTTGCGCGAGAGCAATACGCGTGTTGTGATCTTCAATGCGTTGTCGATAGCGACGCAATAACGCAATGGTACCATCTGATGAGGTAATCAGGACCCGTGCTCTGCTGGTCTCTAACCAGCGTTCTAGATAGGCGAGATACATCTCTGTCCCCTCATCAGCAGTACAGACAAGACTTTGCTGGCACCAGCGAGAAAAAAACGTGGGCACACTGCCTACCGTTTCCAGCGCTGCAACTGCTAAGCCATGCCGCCCTAGCGACCGCACGGTGACAAGAGATTGCCGCAGCTTTGCATCAAGCACTAATGCATCATAGGCAACAGCTTTATCTGCTGATAATGGCTCAGAAAACTGAACTTGCTTCCCCTTCTTGCCTGGCAAAGCATGACTTATCTTGCCCACTATGGCACGTCCTTTCTTACCATCAATACTAGATATTTCCTATTACGCACTCTCTCCCTTTCCAAGGATCAGTTTCCAGATAGGGGCAAACACATACCAGATACCGGATGTCTCAGCCGCCATCACCAACCAATGACGACTGACATCCCCTAGCACACGCCCTAACAACAACGGGTCACTCTCAGGTGTGTTCACTGCATGGGAAGTGGTGACAGCCCAAGTATAGCCAGCATCCTTTACAGCCTGTATGGCAACATCACCAATATGTTCTGCTCTGCCTACAGGATACGCAAAGGTGCAAACCTGATGATCTAACCGACGCTCAAGAGCATGACCACACTCCTCTACCTCGCTGCGTATCTCAGCAGGATCGTCTAGATACGCTAGAATAGGATGATGCATGGTATGCGCGCCAAACGACACATAGCCACTTTTGGACATCTCAGCTATCTCATGCCATGTGAGGGGACGATTGCTTTCTTCCTCTGGCAACACCTCTGTTGGTACACCCAGCATACGACGAAATTCTTTGAGTCTCGTCTCACGTTCAGCTACAGAATGAGCGTGCCGCAGACGCGTATCAATGAGTTGCGATAACGCCGAGCGCTCTTGCTGATGGTGAAGATCATAAACTTGTCCATCAATCGTTACTACACCTTCGGTTGCGCGTTGCACCATACGCTCACCTTCTCCCCACCAAAAGTAATCACCACTCTCGACATAGCCTGGAATGAGAAAGATGGTAATGGGCACCTCTAGCTTGCGCGCTAGCACGAACGCATGAGTATAGTTGTCGTGATAGCCATCATCAAACGTTAATACAAGCAGAGTACGACGATCCTTGTTATCTCGTCGTTCTGCACGCGGCTGATAGAGTTCCTCCAATGCCTCTTGCAAGTGCATCATGCGATAGTGGCGACGCAAGTACAACAGATGGCGTTGCAAGTCACCACCGCTGGCACGATGATAATTGAGAATGATCAAGCGCTTACCAGAACGCTGCATCAGCCAACGAGATAGAGCAATCAATCCACTGTAGTAGAACAGCAAGGCAACAAGCACTCCTACTCGTTTCCGCATCTATACACCTGCCTCTCTCCTTATACCGACATATATCTGAATGCCTACCTGATAACCAGTTGCTAACATTACATAGTCAATCGGCAACACTGTCTGATCCGATAAGGTTAACGTTATATCGTCGCTCTAACGCTCCTCATACAATCTATTACCAACATATACCCTTTTTATCAGAAAGGGATGATGAGAAAAAAATTGCTGTATTGTTTCTAATAATGGCTAGTAATCAATGAAGACATTACGTTCGCCATTAGCGCCTGAAGCTCGTTTACAGTAGTATTTTTATTACCACATATCTTGTCTTCATGTAAACGGTAATAATCAAGTGCCGTAGTCCAATAAATAGAACCGGTAGCAAAGACCATTGCACCTGATGAAGCAATATAATAAGATGTGTTACTTATATCGCTCACACCAGTATCATTTTTTGTAGCGGAGGTAGCTATAACGTGCAAGCCTTCAGGCGTCGCTCCATTATTAAAGACACGGTCCCATTCGTACCCGACCAAGCCACAACCATACTCCTGATTTACGAGCAGACTAGTCTCCTTAAACAATACAGGATCGGTCTGTACAACTTTCCAAGAGTATCCAATACGTTGATGGGTCAGATCAGAATACATAATCCCCACTAAAGCATTCTCTGGCCGATTCACTACCGGATCGCGCCATTGGCTGGTAACGCGTGTATTATCGACACTGTAGAAGGGATCACTCTGTAGATCCTGCTTGTCAGACGCCACCTTGTAACAAACGACTGTCCTATTGGGTACCCCCTTGCTATTCGGCTCAAAACGCATCTGCCAGTAGGCAGTATTGGCACCTAGAAAAGCAAGGCCCACACCCCGGTCACGCGCCTTTTCGACACCATCGCGCATCTCCTTCGTCCAGTACTCATCGTGACCTAGAGAAAGATAGGCTTTGTGATGCAAGAGCTGTCCCGTATCCTTCTGCATATCGAGATCGCTGATATAGGAGAGATCGTACCCCTGACGCTCCATCCAATGAATAGCATCTGCCTCAAAGACCAAGACCTGACTTGAACCATCCTCTTGCGTATAGGGACGATCAAACGACACCTTCGTCCCTCTCGGCTTCACACTGGTCTCGCCAAGCGTGCCATTATCACTATCGTATAAGCTATTACCGCCCCAATCATTATATGCAGCATATGTAGTATCAGGAGTGACAGCGAGATACAAAGAGTTGAAGTTGCCAAGGACATCGAAAGGCACATAAGTTTGCCAACCATGGCTATCAGAAAATTTTGCGAGGTAAATGCCAGTTGTCCAGTTAGCAGGCACGGCCAGAGTATAAGAAGGTTGCCAACGGGCTTCAAGCAACTGGGTACGAGGATCACTCAGGCAAGAAGAACAAGCAACGAGACGATGATTATCAGCATCATAATATCCCTGTGCCTGCCCAACCTGACCCTCGACCTGCGTCATAAGACGACCGCCAGCTCCTGCATACCAGCCCAGACGATAAATATCGATCGTGTAGGGAGTACCAGCCTGCTGGGTACTGACGTAAAAGGTGAGCTTTTTTTCAGGGGAAACAGAGGTCGCATCTGCATAAGCCTGAATCTGTGTTGTTGCATCATGTCCGGGAGGAATTTGCCAGCCCGCTGTACCAAGTTGGGCATTCTCAAGGATAATTGGATTGACAGGGCCACGTGTTGCTGTTGCAAGAACACCATCAGGTACTTGTGCATTATTCAGCCCGGCAGCTAGTGATGGCCCGAACAAAAACAGGCATAACACTAAGCCGACGACAAAGAAAACCATTCCCCCTACAACAAGACGAGATCTCATTCAGGTTCCCTTCCCCTATCTCATATTAAGAGAACTAAAGTTTAAAGCAAGTTTCAGAAAAATGATACAGAACCGAATAAGGTAGATAGTGGTTCATAATCCTACTAAGGAACATACCACATGTATAGTGACGAAAAGATGTTTATCAAAGTGGAGAACTAGTATAGCTATCTCCAACAAAGTAGAGAAATTTACTTTACCAGGAAAGCGTACCGGCTCTAAGTAGATTGTCCATAATCTCGTATATTCCCCACGCAAGAGTAGGTACTTGCACCGAGAAACGACATTTTTAACGCTATCTCAATCTCGGTAGCAACCTGATTGTTCATGAGGAGACGGTATACTACAAGGGTATAGGAGAAGAATGAATTTGGTAAGGATGGTATTTACATGCAAAGTTCGCTTAATCGCTATATATTATTGGCAAAACGTTGGCTATGGATCATTGTATTGGGCGTTGTCGTCTGTGGTGGCATGACATATATAGCCTCAAAGATCACGCGTCCCACGTATCAGGCTTCAACGCAACTTGTGCTGGCTATTTCCACATCCCAGTCGCCTTATGAGAATGCGTCAGCTGCATTAGAGCTTCTACCAACGTATGCACGCTTAGTTGCCAATCCACAAGTATTGCAACCTGTTGCTACTAAATATAAATTAACGGTGAAACAACTCACGGAGATGATTACGGTCAAACCACAATCAAATACACAAATTATAGAAATATATGTTGAAAGTAGCAATCCAGTAGTAGCAACGAGCATTGCTAATGATGTCGCACAAAACTTTGCCCAATACTCCAGAAATGGATTAAATGGCATGGCACAGATTCAAATTCTGCCAGCACTTGAACCGACAACACCCCTACGCCCTCGTCCACTACAAGATGCATCAATCGGCTCACTGGTAGGCTTAGGTCTGGCACTAGCCCTGATTGTCGCATTTGAGTGGATAGATGATCGACTGACCAACCCTGAAGAGATTCGCAAGCTTACCGGGCAAGATGCACTCGCTGTTCTACCAGAACTTTCGCGCAAGCAAGGGGGCTGCAATATAAAAGACAACCCAGTCCTTGCGGAGAGCTACCGTATCCTCAGCGCCCATACAAGTATCATGCAGACGAACCATCCATTTAAGCTACTGATGGTCACGAGCGCTGTGGCTGGCGAAGGGAAAAGTACATTAGCCACCAACCTGGCAACGTTTTTAGCGCTCTCTGACAAACGTGTCCTGCTAGTAGATGCGGACCTACGCCGGTCGGTGCTAGATCAACACTTTCAACTTGATAATCACCACGGACTGGCAGATACCCTCTTGACACCATGGGAACAGATTAAGACAGCATTAGAAGGTCAGCTAACGGAGGTCCCTGCGCTACGAGTCCTAACATCAGGAGCGTACTCAAGCAATCCAGCAGAGCTATTGCAATCACCACTCGCACAGGAGTTGTTCAACAAACACTTCCGCGAAATGGATCAGTTTGACTATATTATCTTTGATACACCTCCACTCTTGCCAGTAGCAGATGCACAGATTATGGCCTCATATATGGATGCCACCTTACTGGTTATTGATGCTACTATCGCCTCGCGCAAACAGATCTTGCAAGCAGTAAACATATTGCGCAAGAGTGGCACCAATCTCATTGGCACCGCTTTAAATAAAAGCCAGTGGCCAGAATATAACCACGTTCAGGAGTATCTCGCTACATTGCACGCTCAACGGACGAAGAAAGTGGATATCGTCCCAGTTACGCCTGCATACCAACCGATCGCCGATGAGCAGATCCCTGATGATACGCTCTCACTTAAGCAGCTTCCATAAAACCGGTAGCAAGGAGTAAATCTCCGAATGACCCAATCTCAAAGACCGAGTAGATTATTGCCTACGACTAGTGGACGATTACTGGCAGTACGTCAAAAAATAGTGAATAGAAATATCATTCGTGCCTTGTTCAGTCTTGCCTCCGCCAATCTGCTTATTCGCATCATGGGGATGCTCAATCAGGTTGTCGTAACAGCTCGCTTTGGCCAATCCAGTACTATGGATGCATTTTATGTGGCATCCACTATACCTCTGTTGCTGGCACAGCTGCTAGCCAGCGCCATTGAGGCTTCTGTCATTCCAGTGTATGCAAAAATACGCATAGAAGGTTCTAAAGAACAAGCTTCACGGCTTTTTAGCACATTACTGAATATGCTCCTTATCTTTCTCATTGTATTTACACTTTTTATGCTCTGCTTTCGCCAACAGTTTGTGACCATCTCTGCACCGGGGCTACCAGATCATGCGCACCAACTTGCCACAGATCTGACGCCTCTTATTTTCCCTGTGCTTGTCTTTATGACGCTGAGCAGTTTTCTGGAATGTTTACTGAACACAGAAGGACAATTCGGCTTGCCAGCCTATGCTGGCATACTTATTCCATTGACGACCGTTACCTTTGTGTTACTGGGCGGAAAAACATATGGGGTTACGATGTTATGTATTGGGACGCTGGTTGGCCAGCTCCTCCAGATTGTTGTACTCATCATCCGCGCACGAAAGGCGAAATTCAGCTATCGTTTTGTGCTAGACCTGCGTAGTAAAGAGATCGCAACCATTGGCATCGTTGCCTGGCCAGCGCTATTCACTGCCCTCATTAGCCAATCCAGCTCATTAGTCGATCAGATATTTGCTTCAGGGTTGGCCGCTGGCAGTATCGCGGCGATCAGCAATGCGCTCAAATTGATCAGTGTCCCCATCGGTGTGGTCTTCTCCTCCGTGGGGCGCGCACTCCTGCCATATCTCTCCAGCCAGGCAGCAACAAAGGATATGAAAGGATTTAAAGATACTTTACGGCTCTATCTCTGGGCAGTGGGCATCGGAACGTTAGTAACGACAGTGATCATGATTGCTGGCGCTCATCTCATTGTGCGCGTTCTCTTTCAACATGGCGCATTTTCTGCTCAAGATACAGATCGCACTGCTATTACGCTGATGGGTTTCTCAATCGGACTGGTTCCAATGGCTTTTGGCTTTATTACCTCGCGTGCCTTCAGCGCTCTTGGCCAAACACGCTTCCTGCTCTATGTCACTATCTTCAGCGTGGTGGCCAATGCCGTCTTCGATTACATCTTTGCTTATTGGTGGCAGAGCTTTGGTATTGCGTTGGCAACCTCTGCTGTATACACGTGCACGATGGGGATCTTGCTCTTTACGTTACGCCGCAGGATCGGCAAGCTGGATCTCTTGACTCTCCCGCGCGAGTTCGTGGAAGTTTTCTGGAAGTTGAGGTTAGGAAGGATTTATCTCCGTTGGGTGAGCTGGAAGGACAAACACTTTAAAGTACGAGATATCCCTTATTTCTCTATTAAACGGCTTATACGAATAGGTACTATTTCACTCATTTTTATTGCTGGGACTGTCGGTACCATCTATAACTCACTCTACACCTTACGCATTGCATTTGGTTCTCTGGTCGTGCTGGCATTTTTACGCTACCATTATCTATTTTTGCTAGCGTGGGTAGCCCTCGACGTGCTTATTGGATCGACGCTGCCATTTTTTAACGGTAACAATCTTCTTTCAGGTTTGACGATCCCAACAATCCTGCTCATGCTGGTTGTTCCTGTCAAGCCAGCCTTCAAGAGGATGCCAGCGCTCGTCTTTCTTTTCGCTTACTTCTTGTGGATGTTAGCAAGTGTTGGTAACGCCACGATTGGAGTAGGATCATTCTTCACGCTCTGGTTGGTCTACATTGCTGATGTGGCTGTTGGTGTCCTGATCATCAATCAGCTTACCACGCGCCGCCGTCTCATGGGGATTATCGATGCCATCCTACTGCAAGCCCTATTTATTGCACTTTATGGCATTTATGGTTATTTTACTAAACAAAGTGGACTTTATGACACAAACATTGTAGGTCTCTACCGTACAGGTTCGATTTTTGATGCTCCACCGACGTTGGCCTTTTTCCTATCCATGACGATGCCGCTTGCTATTTATCGCACAGTGGCCTTGCAAGGGGCAATGCGTCTGCTTGGCCTTACCATCTTGCTGGTCTTGTTGGTAGCAGTATCCTTGACCTTTACACGAGCCGCTGATTTCAGTGTGCCCTTGAGTATTCTCTTGATGATCTTCTTTTTACCATCGCGCAAACTGAAGGTGGGCCTACTCACAGGGGCTGTGGCGTTGGTAGCTATTGCTATGCTAGTGATAACCGTGCTCAACTTGCCTCTGCTGGATCGCTTTCTCAATCCAGATATCTCAACGTTCAATGGACGAACCTACCTGTGGTCTGCACTGCTCGATCATTTCGACCCGGCCCAGCTCTTAGGCAACGGCCTGGGTTCCTCAGAAGTTCTCCTAACCAATCTACAGGTCGGAGTCGGACGGGGTGTGATTGGCACTGCGCCACACAATATCTTTCTCAATGCACTCTATGACCATGGCCTGGTTGGTGTCACCTTGTTGAGCCTGCTGCTCATTGCACTCCCCTGGAACTTGTTAAGCGGGCTACGCAAGGCAACGCCAGATCGCCGTCTGATTATCGCCATGGCACTCGCAGTCTATATTAATATCCTTATACAATCGATGTTCGTTACTGTCATCTGGACACAACAGATTGGAGTGTATGTCTGGATCATTCTATCACTACCATTTGTAAGCTACTGGTCAACGTACCAGACTTCAACTGATCTAGGGGATACTGTAGAACTGTCGATATATGAAAATGATCAAATCAATAAGGAGCAAGCTATTTATGCCTGATGCAGATGATAGTAAAGAGCCACTACGTATATGTGTTCTTGCATTTATGTTCCCTCCTATCGTAGGCGGCTCAGAAGCACAAGCGGAAAAACATGCACGCCAGTTGCAAGCGCTAGGCCACAAAGTTCTTGTGGTGACACCACGCCATTATAAAGATTGGAAACCCTATGAGGTAATAGATGGGCTACCCATCTTCCGTGTTGGGGGTATCTATCGCCGTAACGGGCAACTACGCATTGGTAAGACAGGACATCTCCCTATCGAACTCGGTATAGCACTCAAGCTCTGGCAACTCAGGCACCAGTACGATGTTATCCATGGTATGCAATTATCTGGATCAAGTGCTCCTGCCACCTATATCTGCCAGATTACGCACAAACCGATCATATTTAGTATTCAGAGCGCTGGTCCAGATAAGAAGCAACAGGCAAAGATCAAGCAGCAGGGTGGTGCTATGCTGCTGGCTGATACGCTACAGGATAAGCTGTCGGTGAGTTTCCTAAAGATTGGCATAAAGGATTGGGTGCCTGGCGACCTCGAACAACTCCCCGCTTTTAATCTAGGGGGAACACTACAACGAGAGTATCTGAAAAAGTCCGCTGCTTACTATCAGGTACTTAGCAATCGTAGCTATGCATATCTCGTTGAGAACGGCTTCCGTCCAGAACAGATTATCCGCATCCCTAATGGTATTGACATAGCACGATTTCGTCCAGCCGCACATAGACCGCTGGCGTCGTGTCCAGAACGAGATATTCTCTGTGTTGCCCGTCTGGAATACGCCAAGGGCGTTGACGTTTTGCTCCACGCCTGGGGACGAATGATGAAAGAACCTGCGGCATGGCGCTCAGAGCTAAAACCCAGGTTGCTACTGGTTGGTGAAGGAAACTTCGCACCACACATGCAACGCATTACTCAAGAGCTTGGCATTCAAGATAGCGTGGAATTTCTAGGATTACGGCGCGATGTTATTGATCTGTTACAACGCTCCTGGGGCTTCGTGCTTCCCTCTCGCTGGGAAGGTATGCCCAATGCCCTCTTAGAGGCAATGGCTTGTGGGCTTCCCTGCGTTGCTACACGTGTTAGCGGTAGCGAAGACGTTATCACTGATGGCATAAACGGGTTGCTGGTAGAGCCAGAGGAACCCATTGCGATGGCGAAGGCATTGCAATGTATGATCAGCGATCACGACCTTGCTGAACGCTTGGGCAAGAAGGCACGCGCTACCATTGAACACGACTATCAGCTAAAAGCAATCACCGAACGTAGTCTGCATCTCTATTATCAGTTGTCTCCACACAGGAAACAGGGTTCGCCATTAACTCTAGAAGAGGGGAAGAGCTGTGACCAGAACTCATAATCCACGTATCTATATCGTTATTGGTACCTTCCATCCCCTGATTGGTGGAGCAGAAACTCAAGCACTTGCCCAGAGTAAAGTGCTCCGCGAAAAAGGCTATGAAACGACGATTATTACCTTTCGCCATAAGAAACAGTGGCCTATATATGATGAAATAGATGGTATACCTATAATTCGTGTAGCTGGCTCAGTACTTGATGAACGAGAAAAATATGCGAAAGTTGTACGTCAATTACTATACATGCTAGCCCTGCTCATACTAGGCTGGTCTCTGTGGCGGCTACGTCACAAATATGACATCTTACAGGTCTACCAATTGAGCGCTTTAACTCTGCCAGCAGCGCTCGCCTGCCGTTTCGCAAAAAAGCCAATACTCATCTCTGTGCACAGTACTGGCATGGGGAAAGCCAAAGAGCCACGCATGAGGGCATCCCTGCCAGCGGGACCGCTTGATCCATCTTTACCATGTCTACAGGTCTCTGACCTGGATTGGGTCAATGGCGATTTAGATGGCTTAGTGCGTCTAGGCCAACCTACCGTTCGTTTCACCTATCGGCTCTTACACTCAATTCATGCCAGGATTATAATCTTGAGTTCTCGCATGAAAGATTACCTCGCGGAGAACGATTTCATCCTTCCCAACATGCAGCTCATTCCCAACGGAGTAGACATCACACGCTACTCTCCTCAAGAAGAGAGTACAAATACAGCCCAAAAAGCGCACACGGTCGTTTGCGTCTCGCGCATGCACTATGTGAAAGGCATCGATATCCTGCTCCAAGCATGGTACCTCGTACAACAGGAATTGCCCCAGGCTCGCTTGATCCTGGTTGGTGGAGGACCTATGTATGCGCAATTTGTGGAGTTGGCAAAAGCATTAGGGATTGAGGAGAGTGTAGAGTTTACAGGACTACAGCACGATATTCCGGCCTACTTACATCGGGCTGCACTTTCCGTACTCCCTTCACGTTTCGAGGGAATGCCTAATGCAGTGCTGGAAGCCATGGCTTGCGGCTTACCATGCGTTGCTACACGCGTGAGTGGCAGTGAAGATATCATTCAACATGCAGTAAATGGGTTATTGACAGAGGTAGAAGACTACCATGGCATAGCTCAGGCTCTGCTGATCTTGTTACGCAACCCAGCAATGACGAGAGCTTATGGTAAGGCAGCGCGTCTCACTATTGAACAGCACTACTCATTTGAACACATCACGAATGCCTATCTAGCTCTCTACCGCGAGCTGCTAGCCCACCAGCAACAAGAAACGGCAGCATCTTCTATAAAAGAAGAAATGTATAGATTACCTTTATAATGACTTATAGTAAAACATATAATCACATCCGCTAGGATGGAAAGGCAAAAGTTGCATGTGTGGCATCTGTGGCATTTATAACGCTGAGACCGGTTCACCGGTCTCTCCACAATTGATAGAACAGATGACAAGTCTGATTGCTCATCGTGGACCAGATGATAAGGGATCATATATTGAAGGATCATTAGGATTAGGCTTTGCCCGCCTCTCTATTATCGACCTGGGCGGTGGCCATCAACCTATGTGTAATGAAACAGGCGACGTGTGGATTGTTTTCAATGGGGAAATTTGGAACTATAAACAGCTACGGCAAGAGCTTATCGCCAGAGGCCATCAGTTCCGTACAAATTGCGATACAGAAACGATCATCCATGCCTATGAAGAGTATGGCACAGATTGTGTGGCGCGCTTACACGGTATGTTTGGTTTTGCCATCTGGGATAGTCCCCGCCAACGTCTCCTGCTAGCGCGTGACCGTGCTGGAAAGAAACCACTCTACTATACCCAGGTAGGAAGAGATCTGCTCTTCGCCTCGGAAATCAAAGCGTTGTTAAGCCATCCTGGCGTGAAACGTGCGGTAGACCTACAGGCGATGGCGGATTTCCTTAGCATCCGTTACGTGCCTGCCCCGGCAACGCTCTTCGCCAACATTTGTAAAGTCCTGCCTGGACACTGGCTCCTCTATGAAAAAGGCACGACCCGCGAAGAATGCTACTGGGACTATACCTTCGCACCAATTGAACAGCGTTCAGAAGCAGAGTATACGCAAGGGATTCGCCAGCATATCGAGCGCGCGGTAGAGGAACGTATGATGGCTGACGTGCCCGTAGGGGCCATGCTCAGTGGCGGTGTTGACTCTAGCATTATCTCTGGTATCATGAGCAAGTTAACCAGCCACAAGGTGAAGACTTTCTGCGTAGGTTTCGACCACCCCGCTTATAGTGAGTTACCCTATGCCCGGCTAGTCGCACAACACTTTGGCACGGACCACTATGAGATAGTTGTGCGCTCGGCAGACCTGGCAAATTACTGGCCATTGTTGACCTGGCATCGTGACGAACCTGTGAGTGAGCCATCCGATCTAGGGGTGTATCTCGTTTCACAGCTAGCACGGCAACATGTAAAAGTAGTGCTTTCCGGCGAAGGCGGCGATGAACTGTTCGCAGGTTATCCTAAGTATGTCGTTGATGGGCTGGCCCGCTACTACCATATCCTACCCTCTGCCGTACGAGAACGCCTACTCATACCACTACTCGATGGCTTACCATACAGCATGCGCAAACTGAAGAATACTGCCCGTACGCTCTCACAGCCAGCTCCTCTGCGCTGGATGAGCTGGTTTGGCATCTTCAATAGTCAGCTAAAAGAACAATTACTCTCGGCAGAGGTGAAAGCTAGGATTGACCTCGATGCCAGTCGAGCATTCCGGCGCTGGTTGGCCAATAATCCGCAAAGGGACGACCTCTCGGCGATGCTCTATCTGGACACGAAAATCTGGCTACCAGACAATTTGTTGATGAAGGGCGATAAGATGACGATGGCAGCTTCACTAGAGTCGCGCATCCCCCTACTCGATGCTCGTCTCATCGAGTACGCTGCCAGTATCCCATCGCATAATAAAATCAAGTTCTTCAAAGCCAAGTACCTGCTCAAACGTGCCTTTGCAGACTTCCTACCTGAACCCATTCTGACACGCAAGAAGATGGGCTTCAATGTGCCGACCGGCATCTGGTTCCGCGAGGGCCAGCGTGACCTGATGACGCGTCTCCTGCTCTCGGAACGCTTGAGCAGCCGTGGCTACTTCCAGCACGAGTTCATTGCTCGCATGCTACGAGATCATCTAGAAGGCAGAACAAACTATCAAGCCCAACTCTTCACACTAGCTAGCCTGGAACTCTGGTTCCGCGTTTTTATTGATGATCATACGCTAAAGCTTCCACAAGAATCTGTAGAAGATCTCCTTATTAGGGAAAAGTCTACTATCCTGAGCATATAAGAGGGAGGATGATTGATTGAAACCAGAACATGAAAAGAAATATCGCATATTGATGGTGACAGGTATCTATCCCACGGAAGCCAGACCGCACTCAGGGACCTTCGTCAAAGCGCTGGTTGACTCGTTGGTAGCAGCCGGACACCAAGTAGAGATAGTCCATCCTAAGCCAGGACCAGCGCCGCTGCGCTACCTCTCCGCTACGCTGCAAGTCTTTTGGAAAACGCTGACGGGCCGCTTCGATATCGTTAATGGCCATTATGGCCTCTGGTGTCTTGTTGCACGTATGCAGTGGACAACTCCGGTTGTCGCGGCCTATCTTGGCGATGACTTGCTGGGGACAGTAAGGCAGGACGGCAGCTACAGCCAGAAGAGTTTGTTTGTGGCACGGGTGAGTCGCTGGCTCTGTCATCACGTAGAAGCAGTGACAGTGAAATCTGAACAGATGAAAAAAGCCTCACGCTATGAGAAAAGCGTTGTTATCCCCGATGGCATTAATTTTGACCTGTTTGAGCCAGTACCACGAGCACAAGCAAGAAAAGAGCTAGGTTGGGATCAAGAGCGTTATTATGTAGTTTTTGCCAATAATCCTGCAATTCCTGTTAAGAACTTTTCACTAGCACAGGCTGCTATCGCTCGCCTACAGCAGAGAGGCATCAGCGCAGAACTGGTAGTAGCAAATGGCCTGCCCCAGAGAAAGGTTATGCAATACATCAATGCCAGCAATGTACTCATTCTGCCCTCTATTGCAGAAGGCTCCCCCAACGTCGTCAAGGAAGCAATGGCTTGCAACGTGCCCGTCGTTGCCACCAATGTAGGAGATGTGGCGGAAGTACTGGCTCGCACCGCAGGTTGCAGTGTCTGCCCACATGATGCGGATGCGCTCGCTAGAGGTCTGGAGAAAGCTCTCCTGCACACAGAGCGTACGACTGGCCGGGCAGATATTCGTCATCTGGACAGCCAAGTGATTGTCGAGCAAGTGTTGGAGCTGTATGAGCAGGCGATGACAAGAACGAGGAAAATAGGCAAGCAGTCGTTACGGCAGAGCACGCTCACCCAACCAGTAAAGAGAGGGATGACCTATGACAAAACCTCGTAAAGTACTGATGATCGTAGAAAATTTGTCAGTGCCAGCAGACCCTCGTGTCTGGCACGAAGCAAGAGCCTTGAGTCAACGTGGCTTGCAGGTTGTTATCATTTGTCCCAAAGGAAAGCAGGCACACGATCATGCAGCATATGACTTTAGAGAAGGTATTCACATCTACCGCTACACCTCCTATACTCAAGCAAGCGGCGTGCTAGGTTATATACAAGAATATACTATAGCCCTCATTATGACCTTCTGGCTTAGCCTTAAAATCTGGTTGAAACACGGTTTTGATATTATTCATGTTGCCAATCCCCCAGATATCTTCTTCCTCATCGGTTTATTCTACCGCTGCTATGGCAAAAAATTCGTCTTTGATCAGCACGACTTGGCCTCCGAAATGTTCCGCGTCCGTTTTAAGGGTCGCCTCAAACTGCTCTACAAGCTATCGCTTTTCATGGAAAGGTGTTCCTATCGCACAGCACATCTGATTATCACCACCAACGAGTCACAAAAGCAAAATGCCCTGAAGCTTGGCCATAGTACAGCAGGAAAGGTCTTTGTCGTACGCAACGGACCGGACCTGGCCCGTTTCGCGCAAACAAAAGCAGAGCAGCAGTTGAAGCGAGGCAAACGTCACATGCTAGTATATGTGGGTGTTATGGGTCCCCAGGATGGCGTAGAGTATGCATTATATGCACTACATGCGCTTGTTTATAAGTATAGTCGTCATGACATATTGTTGACCTTAGTTGGAGATGGAGATCAGGTGCCACAGCTTAAGGAGAGGGTACAGCACTTACAATTAGATGAATATGTTCACTTTACAGGTTGGGTATCTGTACCAGAAATGTTACGTTATATTGCTACAGCAGATATAGGTATCTCGCCAGATCCCAGTAACGACCTTAACGACCGCAGTACGATGCTCAAGACGATGGAATATATGGCAATGGGTAAACCAACCGTTGCCTTTGACTTGCCAGAAACTCGCTACTCCGCTCAGGATAGCGCGCTCTACGCGACCCCCAACAGGGTTGACGATTTTGCCGAGCAGCTCATAACCTTGCTTGACAATGAAAAGTTACGCAGCGAAATGGGAGCCAGGGCCAGAAAGCGCGTCGAAGAGGTGCTCTGTTGGGAGCGCTGTAAAGAACAGCTCTGGCAGGCTTATGAGCACCTCTTAGATTGTGTCTATAGTCATTTATGGCCATAGCCTTCCTCGATGCTTTGCGTATCAGAAAAATGCACGTTATGATTGAAACGTAGCTCAAGAATGAATTTTAGCATGAATGATGACGAAAAGCAGCATTGGCTTTGCCAGAGACTGTTTAGTAGCAGAGAGTTCTTTACAGTGAAAATAGGACACTAAAGAACTCCTGCGTAATGAACATTAACATCGTGCAACAACGACGGAAGCTTCTCTCATAAGAGCATTAGTAGATAGCTGTCGAGATGGCCATTGCACAACTGCAAGTACTAAGGCCACTTTTTTGAAGACAGACAGTTTAGATCGGTCGTATAGGACTCTTGAATTCTTGCAGCCTACCATGATTTGTAGGCTACAGCGTGCTCTTAATCAAAGACAAGTTCCCGCGCTCCTCTAGCAGGACGCACACAAGCGTGGAGTTCCGCCCCAGGATAGTCCTCTGTTTATGGACAAAAGTCCCGAGGACTTATAGGCAGGTCTGTGAGGTTTGCAGTGAGAGTGAGACCCACGTCTGAGTGAGCTTGTGATGCTTGATGAGATCTTCCCGCCGTCGCAGATTGCTTAGCCGTATCATTAACGTTTCTTCTTTCTAGGAACGCAGCCATCGATTTTTGAAGCGATATTTGTGCTTTCATGCATGTGCACGTGTGGACTCCTGCACATTGCGGGCTGTGGAATTGGCTGATGACTTTTGTTCTTAATCAGCCTTATCTGGTACGTAAGCTTAGACAATCGCTGCACCAACTATTGGCGAGCGCGCAAGCCGTCCCGTGATGCCACAACGGGTCTGTCGTGTGATGCCTGCGACTTTGTCGTAGGTTACTATACCCACACGCCCACAACAACCATACAGACCCCTCACGCGGATGCGCCAATGATCAGCCTCCACCCGTAGCGGGCCTCCCTATGGTGTGCATAACACCCAGAGCGCCTCTCAAGGTGAGTGGATGAGCACGATGCTTCCTACAGTTTCATAGTCTCTTGCTCCACTGAACTTGCTTCGACGTGTTCAGGTAGCCCCTTTTTGTCTAAATTTCAGGCAAGTACACGTACAACACATACAAAGTTTGTATGTCCAGATAGAGCATTGCTTGCAGAGGTCTGCAATCACTTGCTAAGAAGGAGAATAGGTTGAAAATACATCATTATATTAAAACGTCTTGGCATCAGTATGGCCATAATAACTTTGTAAGGTTCGGTATTGTGGGTATGCTTACTTTATTGTTCGTGGGGGGTGCTCTCTATAATGCACAGCTCCACACTCATGCTGCTGGCAATTGTGGAGCAGAGGAACAAAGTTATACAGTTCAGCGTGGAGATACCTTGGGGAAAATTGCTGCCCGTAATGGACTATCCTTTACAGACCTCGCTACACGTAACCATATTACCAATGTCAACATTGTCTATCCCGGTCATGCGTTGTGCCTGCCGGGCAATAGTACAACAAACAATTTTGCCTTCCAGAACAATGCCAGCGTTGTACACATAATTTATCAGGTCTTCGGAGCGTACGGATCTGCGGCTGTCCGTGTAGCAAACTGTGAGTCAAGTTTAAATCCAAATGCCTATAACAGCATATCCATTGGTAACAGTCACGCTGCCGGTCTCTTCCAAGTACTCTATCCCAGTACCTGGTATACGACTTCGCAATCTGCAAGATCACCTTATAATGCGTATACGAACGCTGTAGCAGCACATGACATTTTTGTCAGAGATGGCTACAGTTGGCGCGAATGGGTCTGTCAACCTTGGTGAGTCTCGATTTTCTGGGCGGTTAGTTGCCAGATGTTGCCCAGCTAACGGATGACATCCTATTGACCTTTCTTACCAACTTGCGTTCAAATAGATGAGAGTTACATAGACGTGCAAGGAAGTACCCTATGAGAACGCAGGTTGGTATTAAACAGCATGAAAACGCATGAGTTGTGTGATGAATTGACGAACTGAATATTTTGGTGATATAACCTTAATCAACTGTAACCGGATAGGAGCATATTTATGCAGTCTTTGTAGTACTTGAGTGTATTTACCAGTGATACATGAGCGTCAGTGCGGCTAGCCCATCCTGATATTTTTTATTTTAAATGTCTTTTTTTTATATAATAGGAGTAGCACAATGGATGATACCATTAAATGGGGAATTCTTGGGACTGGAACCATTGCGAGGATCTTCGCTAAAGGACTGGCGGAATCTCAAACAGGAACACTTATGGCGATCGGTAGCCGCACCCAGGAAGCCGCTGACACTTTTGGTGAGTCCTGGATAGTGCCACGATGTTATGGCAGCTATGAAGCGTTGCTTACTGACGGAGATGTACAGGCTATCTATATTGCCACTCCTCATCCACTCCATGCGGAATGGGCGATTAAGGCTGCTGAGGCAAAAAAACATATATTATGCGAAAAACCCATTGCACTCAACCATGCAGAGGCGATGGCGATCGTTGAAGCTGCCTACCGTAATGATGTCTTCCTGATGGAAGCATTCATGTACCGTTGTCATCCGCAGACAACAAAACTCGTTGAGCTGATCCGCTCAGGTGCTATTGGACAGGTTCGTCTGATCCAAGCTACGTTCAGCTTCCATGCAGCTTCTGACCTTGAAAGTCGGCTACTGAACAATAAGCTTGGGGGTGGTGGTATTCTGGATGTCGGCTGTTATTGTACATCTATGGCGCGTCTCATTGCTGGCGCTGCGATGGGACAACCATTTGCCGAACCGATACGGGTGACAGGTGCGGCGCATATTGGCGTTCGTTCGCAGGTTGATGAATACGCTGTTGCTACACTTACTTTTCCTGGAAACATCTTAGCGCAGCTTCAATACTTGTCCCCACACCCTGGCTTCCCCCGGCTGGGCAGAGCACGAGTATCTTCATATATAAGCACGGTGAAGCGCAACCGAAAGAAGTTGTTGTTGCCAGCAGCACCAGCTTATACACAAGCGAAGCCGACACGGTTGCTGCTTTTCTTTCCGAGCGACAATCTCCTACTATGAACTGGAATGATACACTTGGCAATATGCACGTTCTCGATCAATGGCGGCAGGCTGTTAAGGTCGTCTACGCAGCTGAGGAACCAGCGGGCAAGTTATTGACGATTGCTAACCGACCTCTGGCTGTACATCCCGATAGCATCATGAAATATGGCCGCATAGCAGGTGTTGATAAACCCGTCTCACGTCTGGTGATGGGTGTTGATAACCAAGTAACGTGGCCACATACGGCGGTCATGCTCGATGACTTCTTTGAGCGTGGTGGGAACTGTTTTGACACGGCTTTCATTTATGGCGATGGTCAGTGTGAGAAGATGCTGGGTCAGTGGGTGAAGAATCGCGGACTTCGCGAGCAGGTGGTTATTCTCGACAAAGGTGCTCATACGCCACGCTGTACGCCGGAATGGTTGAGTAAGCAGCTGATGACCAGTCTTGAAAGGCTACAAACGGATTATGTAGATATCTATATGCTACACCATGATAATACAGAGGTACCGGTTGGCGAGTTTATCGATGTACTCAATGAGCATAAACAGGCGGGTCGTATTCGCGCCTTTGGCGGCTCAAACTGGTCGCTTGAGCGTGTTCAGGAGGCGAATCAGTGGGCGAAGGAGCATGAACTCACTGGTTTTGCTGCGATAAGCAATCACTTCAGTCTGGCTCGTATGGTAGATCCGCTGTGGGCTGGTAGTATTTCTACCTCTGATGAGAAAGCACGAGCTTGGCTTACGGAAACGGGTATGGCTTTAATGCCCTGGTCAAGTCAAGCGCGAGGCTTCTTCGCTGGTCGGGCGGAGTCAGGCGACTACTCTGATGAAGAGCTGGTCCGTTGCTGGTACAGCCACGACAATTTTCAGCGTCTTAAGCGTGTCAATACAATGGCAAAGACGCGAGGAGTATTGCCGATTAACATAGCTCTGGCCTATGTGCTCTGCCAACCTTTTCCTACGTTCCCGCTGATCGGGCCACGCCAGATCTCCGAAACACGTAGCTCGTTTCCTGCATTAACCATCGAGTTGACGACAGAAGATTTGCGCTGGCTCAATCTGGATGACTAAAGGGCGGGCAATGCCTTGTACCAGTTAAATAAGTTAACTGGTACAAGGCATTGCCCCAGACGCTATCCCTCTGCTTTCTTGTGCGTGGCAATTAGCTCCTGTTGGATATTCGCTGGCACTTCCTCGTATTGCGCAAAATCCATACTGAAGGAACCACGGCCTTGGGTGATGGAACGCAGGTCGGTTGCGTAGTGTAGCATTTCAACCAGTGGCACAGAGGCGGTAATGCGTTGCAGGCCATTACCAAGCGATTCCATACCCATAACACGACCACGTTTGGTATTGATGTCGCTCATGACATCGCCCATGTTGCCTTCTGGGACAGTGATAGTAACGTTCATTATTGGTTCCAGAATCACTGGATTAGCCTTCGGCACAACCTCCTGCATGCCCAGTGAAGCAGCGATTTCAAAGGATTGCGCCGAGGAGTCTACCGGGTGGTATTTCCCGTCATACAATGCAACCTTGACGTAGAGCATGGGATTGCCTGAGATAAAGCCACGCTTGAGCGACTCACGCACACCCTTCTCGACACCTGGGATGAACTGTCCTGGAACTACACCCCCTACGATACGATCCTCAAAGACGAATGTTTGCTCACTATCGCGCGGGAGCGGCTCGATCTCCAGCCAGACATCGCCGAACTGCCCATGCCCACCACTTTGCCGCTTGTGACGACCGTTGGCCTGAGCCTTCTTGCGGATCGTCTCGCGGTAAGAGATACGCTGATCGCGCATCTCTAGATCTACAGCATATTTGCGTTTGATGCCTTCAACGACAATCTGTAAATGGGCTTCACCAATGCCTGATAAGAGTGTCTCGGCAGTTTCTGGATCACGCGACACCCGTATTGTACGGTCTTCTTCGGTAATACGGGCTAACGCATTACTCATCTTATCCAGGTCGGCCTGGCTCTTGGGTAGGACGGCCAGTGTGAAACAGGGTTGAGGGAAATTAATCGGTGCGAGTGTTGCTGTTATGTCTTTGCTGTTAGTGAGCGTATCTCCGGTATGAGTATTGGAGAGCTTGGCCACTGCGCCAAAATCGCCTGCGGGAATCTCGCTCGCAGTTTCCTGCATTTTGCCGCGCGGTGTAATGAGTTTGATGGTTCCTGTATAGACACGAAACGTCGAGATAGTACCGACCTGCGCTGCGGCGGTCTTGAAGACGAGAGCCGATAGATGGTCCCCAAAGGCTCTGGCATCGTCAGGAACGGCATCGGCTGCGCTGGGGAGATAATCGACGATGGCATCAAGCAGTGTTTGCACGCCCACATTTTTGCTAGCTGAGCCACACAGGACAGGAATTAATTGGCCACTACCGGTCCCCTTCTTAATAATTGTAAGAATTTCAGCATCGCTCAGCTCTTCACCTTCCAGAAACTTCTCCATTAAATCGTCGTCGCTCTCGACTGCCGCTTCGATTAATTGTTCGCGATAGCTACTGACTTTGTCCTTGAGATCAGCAGGGATGGTGATTTCCTGTACTTTATTGCCACCCTCGAAAGTATAGCCCTTCTGAGAAGCGAGATCGATGACGCCTCTAAAATTCGCCTGTTCTCCGATTGGAATTTGCAAAGGAACGACTTTCAGGCCAAACTGCTTGCGTAGGGATTCGAGTGCTTGCTCGAAAGAGGTATTTTCGCGATCAAGTTTGTTAACCAGAACTATGCGTGGTAGCATGCGTTCATCAGCATACTGCCAGGTAAGTTCAGTGCCCACCTCTACACCTTTTTCAGCGGTCACGACCACGAGTGCGGCGTCAGCCACACGTAGGCCAGCCTTGACTTCACCAACAAAGTCGGCGTAACCGGGGGTATCAATAAAATTGATCTTGTGGTTTTTCCACTCAACTGGTAGGACTTTGGCATTAAGCGACATACGACGCTTCAATTCATCGGGATCGTAGTCAGAAATTGAAGTACCTTCGTCTACTCTACCCTGGCGGGTAACGGCACCACTGTTATAGAGTGCTGCATCGATAAGAGAGGTTTTGCCTGCTCCAACATGAGAGATCAGCGCCAGATTGCGAATCTGTTCCGCCCTATAAACCTTCATAAGACCCATTCCCTCCTGAGTTTCTATGCAAAAGATGGTCTACCCAGACTGTACGGAGGTCTGATGTAGACCGCCACCTGCTTTGCGACCGCACGAATGGTTGCTGGTTAGGTACAGAGAAAAACTGTGCAATATACTCTTCCAGTTTAGTAGGAGTAGTATAACAGGATTAAAGGTTTTGAGCAACAGGAGACGGCTCCTAAAACAGGGCTTGTGCGTTTACCCGTTTTGTCTGTTTTGCCGCCGAAGGCGGCAGAGGAAAAAAGAGGTTGCGGGGACACCCCGCACCCCGTCAGGAGGGCTAGCCGCCCTCCTGCACCACCTGCTTTTCCGTCATTTCGGGTAAACGCACAAGCCTTGGCCCAATATTTGGCTCTCTATACCACCGATCCCAGTTCTGTTATACTAGCTATACCACATAGAATATTTACCGTTTATTGTCAACTATAATAGGAGATTCATGCATGACAGTAGATATCAGCGATATTGAGCAGATCCTGGCACAAGAAGAAACGTGGCGTCAGACTCAGTGTATTAATCTGATTGGGAGTGAGAATACACCTAGTCCGGCTGTACGTCGTGTACAGCTCTCCGACTTTATGGGCCGTTACGCTGAGGGCCATCCTAATAAGCCTGGTCAAGTCAATCGCTACTACCAGGGCACGCAGTATATCGACCAGATCGAGAGCATGGCGCAGGATGAAATACTGGCATTGTTCCGTGCAAAGCAAGTCGATGTACGTCCTATCAGTGGCAATGCCGCTAATACAGCGCTAGCACTTGGCTATCTGCGCGGTGGGGATACTGTTATCGCCAACTCGACGGATGCGGGTGGACATATCAGCCATGGTTCCGTTGGTGTGTTTGGCCGCCGGATTCAGAACCGAGGCCAGGTGCTTAAACTGGGTAGTCCAAAATCAATTAACCTGCATCACTTGCCATTGACTGAAGATCATTATCATGTTGATGCGCAAAAAACCATTGCCTTAATCGATCAGGTAGCGCCGCAACTTGTGATCATGGGTAAGAGCCTCTTCCTCTTCCCTGAGCCAGTGAAGGAAGTTGCTGCTGTCTGTAAAGCCAAGAATATTCCTTTGCTGTACGATGGTGCTCATGTCCTGGGACTGATTGCTGGCGGACAGTTCCAAGATCCATTACATGAAGGTGCCACGTGGTTGACGGGCAGCACGCACAAGACCTTTCCAGGCCCGCAGCGTGGTGTGATCCTGGGCAACCTTGATGCTGAAGATGAGAAGAAATACTGGCCTGCGGCTGATCGTGGTGTCTTTCCCGGTTCATCCAGTAATCATCATCTCTATTCGCTCCCTGCTCTCCTTGTTGCTACACGAGAGATGAAAGAGTACGGACGTGCTTACACTGCTCAAACTGTGCGCAATGCTCAGGCACTTGGCCAGCATCTTGACGAATTGGGTACGCCAGTTGAAGCTCGTGCCTTCGGCTATACGCAGAGCCATATCATTGCTGTCAATGTTGCGCAATGGGGCGGTGGCGTTGAGGTTGCTAAACGTTTGGAGGATAATGACATTATTCTCAACTATAATATGCTCCCTGGTGATAGCGATCCGCGCAATCCTTCCGGCTTACGCATTGGCACGCCGGAGATGACACGCTTCGGTATGGATGAGCGGGCGATGGGTGAGTTGGCGCAATTGTTACACGATGCTATTCGTGGCAAGCATGTAAAAGAACAGGTTCATGCATTACGTGCTCGTTTTCTTGAGATGAAGTACGTATAGTCCGCCTAGCAATCTCTTGTTATTGCCGCCTCCTACGGCAGCAGGGAAGAAAAGGGGTATTTGGGGACACCCCACACCCCGCCAGGGAGGCTACCGCCCCCTGGACCCCCGCTTAACTTAATGCTTACGGGCAGATTCGTCAGGCACTATATTCTTTCAGCAGATCAATCAGCCATTGTTCATTATGAATGGGAACACCTGCTTTTTGTGCCTTTGCCAGTTTAGAGCCTGCATCCTCGCCTACAATTAAATGACTCAGCGCTTTGCTCACACCCGATGCAATAGTACCGCCCAGTTGCTTAATGGCCTCTTCAGCAGTAGAGCGCGTCATACTGGTCAGGCGACCAGTGAGCAAGAAGCTCTGCCCGCTAAGCGGTCCTGTTATAGTATGTTGTTCCTCTGTCATATTGAGACCAAGCTGGCGCAACTGTTCGATGAGCGCACGATGCTCAGGCATCTGGAACCAGCTATAGACGCTCTGCCCAACCTTAGGACCAATACCAGGGATGGCGATAATCTCTTCTTCACTGGCCACCATCAGCCTGTCGATAGCGCCAAAGGCCCCGGTCAGCAATTGGGCCGTTTTCTCGCCAACATAACGAATGTTGAGACCGAAGAGCAAACGCCAGAGTGGACGCTGTTTGCTTGCCGCAATTGCATTGAGCATATTAGTGGCGCTTTTCTCTTTGACGCCTTCTAGCGTGAGGAGCTGATCGCGCGTGAGTGTGTAGAAATCGGCAACGCTCTGGACATAGCCAACCTCCACCAGTTGCTCACAGGTCTTCTCGCCAATAGTATCTATATCCATTGCCCCTTTCGAGACAAAATGGGTGATACTTTCAAAATTGCGACCCGGACATTGTGTATTGGGACAGTAGGCCATGGCTTGCTCAGGAATACGAACAATTGGTGTAGCACAGCGCGGACAGTTGTCCGGCAGGCGATAGACTTCTTCCTGACCTGTACGTCGCTCCACAACTGGCTTGACAACTTGTGGGATCACCTCGCCTGCGCGTTGCAACAAGACCCAATCGCCAATGCGTAGATCTTTACGCTGGATATCTCCTTCGTTATGCAAGGCGGCACGAGAGACGACGACACCGCGAATATTGACCGCTTCGAGCATCGCCCAGGGGTTAACGGCTCCCGTCCGGCCAATATTGATGCCGATGTCGAGGAGTTTGGTGGCTACCTGGATCGGTGGATATTTGAAGGCGATGGCCCAGCGCGGATCGCGGCCTACAGTGCCCAGTTCTTCCTGGTGTGCCAGATCGTTTATTTTGATCACCACACCATCAATTTCGTAGGGCAGGTTGAAACGTTCCTGCTCCCACTTACTACAGTACTGGAGCACATCCTCAAGGCTGTGAGCCAGATGGATATGCGGGTTGACAGGAAAACCCCAGGTTTTGATCAATTGTAGCGCTTCCCAGTGCGTGCGAATACTCATGCCATGCATATAACCGATTTGATAGCCAAAAAAATCGAGCGGGCGGGCCGCCGTGATACGAGCATCTTTCTGACGCAGCGAACCGGCGGCGGCATTGCGTGGATTAGCGAAGAGACGATTATCGGCCATCTCTTCGTTGAGCTTCTCGAAGCCCTTGATCGGCATATAGATCTCGCCACGCACCTCTACTTTATCGGGAACGGGCCTTTCATCTGCATTGAGCTGTTGGGGAATAGCATGTATTGTGCGTATATTCGGCGTCCAGTTCTCGCCAACCATACCATCACCACGCGAGGCACCAATGGTTAGCTTCCCTTTCTCGTATGTCAAGGCCATTGCCAGACCATCGATCTTCAATTCGCACACATAGGTAAAGCCCACACTAGGCAAAATATTCTCAGCACGCCGGTGCCAGTCGTATAATTCTTTCTCATTACGAGCATTCGCCAGACTCAACATTGGTACAGGATGGCGATGCTGAGGAACATCCTGGATGGGTGCCGCGCCTACACGTTGTGTTGGCGAATCGGGGGTCTGGAGTTCTGGATGCTCGCGCTCAACGCGTTGCAACTCAAGCATGAGCTGATCATATTCCGCATCAGTGAGCGTGGGATTATCCTGAACATAATACTGGTAAGCGGCCTCTTCCAGTTGGTGGCGCAACTCGGCGGCGCGAGCTGCGAGTTGCTCTTCTACTGTTTGACCAGCTTGCTCTAGCAATGAATGTTCGCCTTCAGTATGTTGTGGTAGCTCTTGCGGCATGGCTTGATCACCAGGCATGCTATTTACTCCTGCTACAAGTTTCTTTTTTTATATACTATATGATATTTCTTTTTAACACGGTTGATAGTGGAAGACTTCGGGCGGTGTTTCAAATAACCCGTTGATGTGGCTACGCCATTGTGGGAAGAGCGGACCACCACGGAAATCAATGGTATGTGCTTCTAGCGATGCCCATGAAACTGTGAGCATGTAGCGGCTCGGCTGTTCGATGCAGCGTGTCACATGGGCGGCAAGACATGCTGGATGCTGACGAATGACCTCTAGACCACGTAAGATGGCCGGTCCTAGCTGTTCTTCTTTACCTGGGATGGCTGT
>VBJK01000575.1:0-1528 GCA_005879655.1 Chloroflexota bacterium
TTTGGACTCTTAGAAGGCTGGTGGCTCTATGAAGATTCGGCCTTGCGCCTTCCGGGTTCTCCCATTCTGGCACCTGAGACCTGGCAAGCCGTCTTACAACAAGAAGGCTTCCACCGCCTTTTCCTCCCGGTACCGGGGGCCAACATACTGGGACAGCAGATGATCGTGGCCGAAGCCTGTGTGCCTTGTGCCACAGGTGGCGTGGTACGACAACTATCTGTGGAACAAGGCCAGTCGAAGGACGAAATCGTTGCATTTACCACCTCTTATTTGGTCAATGTCCTCTCAACGGTTTTAAAAATCAGCCCGGAAAAGCTTGATTTGCAGACAGGATTTCATGAGTACGGGCTGGATTCCATTGTCGTTCAACGCTTGCATGCCATGCTTGAAGAAGTGTTTGGGCCCATGCCTGCTACAACATTCTTCCGTTACAAATGTATCAGGGATCTGGCAGACTACTTTCTCAAAGAGCATACAGAGACGCTGCATGCGCTTTTCCAGCAAGAACGTGATACCCAATCCCCCCAGCCAAAGGTCGTGGGGGTCGGACAAGGAAATCGGGAGGGACACCATTTCAAAGAAATTATAGTAGGGGGCGGGGAGACGGATGACGTAGGGCGGGGACCTAGCGTCGATCCCGTGCCTACAGATCAGCTACGCGTTTCACAAGATATTGCGATCATTGGAATAAGTGGGTGCTATCCACAAGCCGAGAATCTGGAGGCATTTTGGCGCAATCTGGAGTCTGGGAGGGACTGTATCATCGAGATTCCGCAAGAGCGCTGGGATTATCGGAAGTACTTCCAACCAGACAATGGGAGAGGTGATAAGACAGGAGGAATGTATTGCAAATGGGGAGGCTTTTTGTCGGATATTGATGCTTTTGATGCAGCATTCTTCCGTATCTCGCCTCTGGAAGCGCGTTTGATGGACCCCCAGGAACGGCTTTTTCTGCAAATTGTCTCCACGTGTCTTGAAGATGCGGGTTATTCCAGGCAGCGGTTGAGAGATGAGGACGCGGGAGATGGCAGAGCAAATGTTGGTGTTTTTGCCGGTGTCACCTATAATAATTACCAGTTACATCTTCTCTCAGAACATGAGCAAGGAAACTTTGTCCCCATCAGTTCTCAAACCTATTCTATCGCCAACCGCGTCTCCTATATCTACAATCTGAGGGGACCAAGTGTTGTGCTGGATACCGCTTGTTCCTCCTCTCTTTTTGCCATTCATCTGGCTTGTGAGAGCATCAAAAGAGGCGAATGTGCCATGGCTCTTGCGGGAGGAGTCAACCTCTCTCTCCATCCCAGTAAATATCTGACCCTCTGTGCGACTCAGTTTGCCTCAAGTGGTGGGCATTGCCGGTCTTTTGGTGAAGATGGAGATGGCATTGTTCCGGGAGAGGGTGTTGGAGCAGTGTTATTGAAACCACTAAGAGAGGCGATTGCCGATCGGGATCATATTTATGCTGTCATCAAAGGAACAGCCGTCAACAATGATGGTAAAACCTTTGGATATAGTGTGCCCAATC
>VBJK01000575.1:1582-2701 GCA_005879655.1 Chloroflexota bacterium
CCGATTGAAATAGCAGGTCTTTCCGGTGCCTGGAAGCCATATACCTCGGAGAAACAGTACTGTGCCATTGGTTCAGTCAAGTCCAATATTGGCCATTTGGAGGCAGCAGCTGGGATTTCCCAGGTCGCAAAAGTCGTGCTACAAATGAAGCACAAGAAGCTCGTGCCATCGTTGCTCCACACGGCCAGGCTCAATCCGCACATTGATTTTGAAAATACACCATTTTTTGTGCAACAAAGTCTGCAAGAGTGGAAACAGCCGGTATTGCAAGTCAATGGTGAAGAGGTGGTCTATCCGCGCCGCGCTGGGGTCAGTTCATTTGGAGCGGGAGGAGTCAATGTGCACCTCATTCTCGAGGAATATCGAGCAAAAGATCATGAGGATATGCAGGAAGAATTCGTTAACCAGCCTGTGGTAATTGTGTTATCAGCTCAAAACGAGCAGAACCTCAAGAAGTCTGCTCAACTGCTGAAAGCATACGTGGAAAAAGATATGCAGGAGCCGCGCACCACGATAAACTTGAGAGATATGGCTTATACCTTGCAAACCGGTCGGAATCCCATGTCGTGCAGGCTGGCATTTACAGCGAGAGATCTGGAGGAAATCCTTGAGAAACTTTCGCTCTTTCTCGATGCTGGGGAAATGTGTGGGGAAAATGGTCTCTATGTTGGGTATAAAACAGCAGAAAAAAAGCTTGGCACAGATGTTGCTCTTGACGATCTGCAAACGGTTCAATCTTCAGCGGTCACGTCGGAGAAGAGAGCGGAACTTTGGGCGAGTGGCAAAGAGATAGACTGGGAAAGCGTGTATCAAAACGAAAAACGTTTCAAGGTACCTTTGCCAACGTATCCTTTTTCAAAGGAGAGATACTGGGTGGGGCGACCGCAAGGGGACGCCTCTACAGAAGATGCGCCGTTGGAGCCAGCAACGGATGCCGTAGGAACAGAATCGAATAGGGACCAACCAGAGACAAACTCTGACCGAACCAACCCGACCCTCAACCGTCCCACCGTCCGCATGGAGGAGAACAGCAAACGAGGAGAGCCAGAAAATCGTGCCTTCTTAGCGGAACTGTATCAGGCATTCTCTGGCGAGCGGCAGACCATGATGGAAAAGTAT
>VBJK01000126.1 GCA_005879655.1 Chloroflexota bacterium
CTCTGGCTTTTACTTTCTACTGGCATTCGTCTTTCTGAGTTGTGCGGTTTGCGTTTTTGTGATCTTGATTGGGATAAGGGAATGGTTTATGTAAGAGGTAAAGGTGCAAAAGAGCGCAAGGTGCCTATGGGTTCAGTTGCACGTCAGCATCTTAACACTTATATCGTGTATTGGCGGGGTAAGCCTGAGAGTTCTGATGAGGCGGTTTTTCTCAGTGTCTTTGGCAAGCCATTTACTTCATGTGTTGTTAAGCAGTTGTTCGCTCGCTTGAAGCGTATAGCTGGCATCACGGACAAGAGGGTGAGCGCTCATACTTGCCGCCACTGGTTCGCCGTGAATTGTATTAAAAATGGTATGCCTAGCACGGTGCTTCAGGGTTTGCTGGGCCATGAGGAGCTGAAAATGATTAATACGTATGTCCGTTTGGCTGAGCAGGATAACCGAGATTTGTATACTCGTTTTTCTCCTGTTGATAGGTTAGAGATGCATACAACAGCGAAGGATAAGCGGAAGCAAGCTAGAGATTGGCGTAACTCTAGGAAAAAGTCAAATGAGGGCTAGGGTAGCTCACGGTACTTAAAGTATGTCAACAGTCCTTAAATTCCTTGGGGGGTTTTAGGAATTAAGTTATATCAATGGCCGATAAGCTCGACAGTTATGGTAGAGTAGCTGTCGAGCTTATGCTTTTATAAGTTGGCTTCAGGGGCGGTTTTTCCAGCAAGCACTCACTGATTGTGTTAACTTCCATTAACGGCAGAAGTGTATTGAGAGGGGAGTTTAATTGAGCCTTAACATATCCATAAAGCATAGTTAACATGGCCGTGATACGTTATCAATGCGACAACAAGCCAAAGCAACAAGAAAGCTTCGGCAAGGGAATCGCAAATGGGTATCTTCTATTATTAGAAAATTTCGCCTTGGGAGAAGGAGAAATCATGTTAAAAAAATCGCGCCTCGTTCTTATTGTCTTGCTGACAGTAGCGCTCAGCCTCATTATTTCCGCTTGTGGTGGCAGTGACTCCACAGGCCCCACCAGCACTAATACTCCATCTACTCAATCGAGTACACTTGGTACGCCAAGCACGTATACTTGCGTGAAGAGCACTATCACGGCTAGCGGTTCCACCGCACTGGCTCCATTGGTGCAAGACGTAGCCAAGAAATATCAAGCTAAGTGCGCTGGCTCAAGCATTACAGTGAACCTGGGTGGTAGTAAGACCGGTCTCGCCAATGTTGAGGCAGGCACGTCAGACATCGGCAACTCCGATGTTTATGCAGACAAAAAGACACTGGCCGATCTGGTTGATCATCAAGTAGCAGTTGTCCCATTCGCTCTCATCATCAACGCAAACGCTGGTGTGAAGGGTCTAACCACAGCTCAGATCAAAGACATCTACAGCGGCAAAGCCACCAACTGGAAAGATGTCGGTGGCCCTGACAAGAAGATCATCGTCGTCAGCCGCCCGGCCAGCTCTGGTACACGTGCCACTTTCGAGCAGTATATCCTTGGTGGTCCTGAGACGATCAGCGGCCCCACGAATCTAACTAACGATAGTACTGGCGTTGTTATCCAGAACGTAGCCCAGAACGATGGGGCTATCGGTTACGCTGCTACCTTCCCTGCTCACAAGAATACAGGTGTAGTTGTCATCACCATTGATAATTACGCCCCTACTGCCGACTTGGTGAAAAACAACACCTACAAATTCTGGAGTATCGAGCACATGTATACTAAGGGCAAGCCAAAAGATCTGGCACAAGCCCTCATCGATTACATGAGCAGCTCTGACGGCAAAGCTTCCGCTACCAGCAATGGTTTCGTCGCCACCAGCGATATGGACCCAGCAGCCATAACAGCTCATCAGCCAAAGAGCTAGTCCTTAAACATTAGCAACAGTGCGCTGCGTCCTCTCAACTGTTACAGAGTGGGCGTAGCGTCCTGATTGAAGAAGGAGGAGATTAGTGCAGCAACATTTGCAACGGTCACGAATCTCTGATCGCGTCGCTCGGCTAGTTTTTTTCTTCTGTGCAATCCTACTGATCGCAGTGATACTCAGTGTCATCGTATTTATCGGTTCCAAGGCATTGCTGATCTTCTTTGAGGGTGTGAATGCACCAACATTCTTCACCAACACGAAGTGGGACCCTACAGGAAGTAGTGGCACAGTAAGCTTTGGCGCTGGTGGTCTGATCCTGGGTTCGGTGGTGACAACTGCGTTAGCAGTGATTATTGTCACCCCACTCGCTATTGGAACAGCCGTCTTCTTTACGGAACTGGCCCCCAAAAGCGTTGTCACCTTTTTACAGCCGCTGATTGAAATCTTTACAGGGATGCCCTCGGTTGTTATCGGCTTTTTAGGTCTCATCGTACTAGTCCCCTTCTTACAGAAGGCATCCTCTCCCATCACCGGCGGCCTAGTCACCGGCGGATACGGTTGGGGAGCAGCCACGCTGGTACTGGTCGCCATGATTCTACCCACAGTGATCAGCGTCTCCATTGATGCTTTGCGGGCCGTCCCCGGTAGCGTACGCGAAGCAAGTTTTGCCCTTGGCTCAACTCGTTGGCAGATGATGAGTAGAGCAGTGATCCCTGCCGCCGCAGCAGGATTGGGCACGGCGGTCGTGTTGGGCATGGCGCGTGCCATTGGCGAAACCCTGGCGGTTGCCATTGTCTTAGGAGGCAAATCACTTCCGACCAACCTCCTTACGTTAGCCGTCTTCTTCCAGCCTAATGTCAATATGACCATGCTAATAGCACAAGATTTTGGCGAAACCGCTGGCACTGCACAAAATGCATATTGGACGCTGGCCTTTGTCCTGCTTACCATCTCGTTCCTGTTTATCTGCATCAGCCGCTACCTAGCAAACAGGAGTGTCTATAAATGAGTATACATCAAGGGCTTTCTCAGCCATCACTCTCAGAACGGGACCGCGCACAAGTAGCAGCACTGACGCGTCTTACACGCAGACTGCATATCAGCAACGCCATCGCTTCCAGCATCCTTTGGCTCATTGCTGGCCTGGTGACACTCATCTTTGTGTCTATTATTGTCAAGCTGCTGATTGATGGTGCACCATCGCTGATAAGCGTCTCTTTTTACGGTACTGGTCCCGAAGGTATCGCCAAAGAACTGTTCAACACGTTTTACATTCTTATACTAGCCGAATTATTCTTGTTTCCCATCTCCCTGGCCGCGGCTATCTACCTGATCGAGTATACGCCGCAGGGACGACTAGTAACTACGATTCACTTTGCAGCAGAAACGCTAGCTGGTGTACCCTCGCTCGTACTGGGCATGTTTGGCTTTTTAGCCTTTGGGGTCTATGCACATATGGGAACTAGCCGTCTCGCTGGCGCATTGACTTTGTTGTGTTTAAATCTACCATTAGCTTTGCGGCTCTTTGAAGATGCCCTCGTCGCTGTGCCACGTGAATTGCGTGAAGGTGGCCTCGCGCTTGGCGCTACCAAGTGGCGTACTATCCGCACGGTCGTGCTACCTTCGGCTCTGCCTGGCTTAGTGACTGGTCTTATTCTCACGGCTGGCAAGATTACTGGCGAAGCAGCAGCTCTGCTCTTCACGATGGGACTCTTCAATCCAGCCAATGTCTTTGATCTAAACCCACTCATTGCCAGTGACACTCTCACGACCCGCCTCTACTACATTACTGGTCAAGGTGTGGGCACCACTGGTCTGTCTTCCGCACAGGAAACAGCGCTTGCAGCTGGCATAGCGGCGGTATTGATCCTCCTGCTGTTACTCATCAATGTCAGTGCTCGTATCATCGGTCGTAGTATTCAACACAAAATTACGGCAGCCTAAAACATCATGAATAGAGGCAAACGCACAGGAAAGCGCACTTCCCGTGCGCTTGACGGAAGCGAGGATGATTCAATCATGACTACTCAAGCAGATACATACAGTAACGTCAATACGGTGCTTCCAGAAGGAGCTAGCATTTTCTCTCGTAAAGTTGCACGTAGTGGTCACATCTCGTATGAAGGTCGCCCATACTTTATCAGCAAAGCACTCGCAGGACGCTACATACGGCTCGTTGTACTAGGAGATCGGCTCATCATCGATGCATCTATTCCTTTGCATAAAGAATATCCTTTGCTATAGAATGACCCAACAAGCTATAAAAGGAGTGCTACCATGAACCTAGAGCGATATCACCTCGATCAGACAGAACCGACGCAACAAGACCTGCCTCTACAAGCCGATGAGAACCCGGCAGGTAGCGCTATAGAACAAGAACTTGCCAAAAAAGATGCCTCATCAGAGCATATGGGGAGCTTCGACCCACGTAAAACGTTGAAGGCAGACGCGCAGGCGAAGATTAATATTAAGAACGCCAATTTTTTCTATGGAGCCAAGCAGGCACTTTACGATGTCTCTATGCCGGTGCGCGAGAGACAGGTGACTGCACTCATTGGACCTTCCGGCTGTGGCAAATCGACCTTCCTGCGCACGCTCAACCGCATGAATGATCTGATCGCCAATACACGCGTCAATGGCGAGGCGACCTTCGATGGCGAGAACATCTATAGCAAAAACACCGATGTGGTCCTGCTACGTCAGCGCATTGGTATGGTCTTCCAGCGTCCGAATCCATTTCCCAAGTCGATCTTTGAAAACGTGGCCTATGGCCTGCATGTCCAGGGAAAATCAAAATCCTATATAAAAGATATGGTTGAGAAAAGTCTGCGTGAAGCCGTCCTGTGGGAAGAAGTGAAAGATCGCTTATATCACTCAGCACTTGGTCTCTCCGGTGGACAACAACAGCGCCTGTGTATTGCACGCGCCCTGGCTGTACGCCCGGAAATCCTGCTCATGGACGAGCCATGTTCCGCCCTCGATCCTATCGCTACCTTGAAAATTGAAGAGTTAATCACCGAACTGGTGAAAGACTATACCATCGTTATTGTCACCCACAATATGCAGCAGGCCGGTCGTGTTTCCCATTATACTGGCTTTTTCTTGAGCGGTAAACTCATTGAGTATGGCACAACGACAGACATTTTTGGACGACCCAAGAAGAAAGAGACAGAAGACTATATTAGCGGACGCTTCGGTTGATCATTGGTTGAAAGCGAGACCTTGCACACATGCTAAGTTCATGCGTAAAAATGGTGCTTTATGCTGAGAGGGTTCCTTCTACGAATCCTCTCTTCTTTTCTCTGCTCAAGCTCGTGCGCCAAGCGCGGCCAGCATCACCAGCAACTCTTCTGTATCCGACAAGAAACGCCGCTTCGCTAAGACCTGATGCACCAACCCTAAACGAAATGCCTCCTGAGCACTGAGTGTCTCTCCACTTTCCATCAGCTGCACAGTCTTCTCTTGTCCGACCAGCGCTGGCAGACAGCGGGAAACGGCAGAAGGAAAGACTTTCCCATTGGCCGCCGCCAAGCGAAAGCGAGCATCCTCACGAGCAATGATGGTGTCACACAGCGCCGCCAACTCACAACCCGCACCAAAGGCATGGCCTTTGACCAGCGCAACTGTGGCAATAGAACGCGCTCTCAACTTCGCCAAAGCTTCATCGGCGTTACGAGCGGCCTTCGCTAAGGCGTCTCGTTGTTCAGCTGTATCATCTAGTAGCTCAACGCCCGTACAAAAAGCCTGTTCGCCCATACCTGTAAATACCACCAGACGCGGAGCTTCGCGCAGCGATTTATACATTGCTATCGTGAGCCGCTCTAACACATCAACGGTTAGAGCATTCAATGGAGGTCGATCAAGAATTAGCCAGAGAACGTCTTTATGAATGCCTAGCATGTCTTTTCCAGTTATTCGTTAACTTCTATCTTTGCACCAGTCCCCATCCTGCTTGTAGAGTAACATGCTCAGCATTAGTTCGTCAAGGGAGCAGAGCTAACGAACTTGGCCCCTGGCAACAACAACAACTGCATACCTTCTTAGCAGGAAATCTATCTGGCTAGGTGGGACTGACCGCCCTAATGGATGAGAAACGTTGTTACTGTTAGAAAAGCTCCTCCAGGCTCTGGAAGAGCTTTTTCATTGTTATGGCATGACTCTGTGTCAAGCTACTTCCTACCCCTTCACTCCCAGGCGAGCAAACGTGGCCCGCGCACTATCCAGCAACGCCTGTCCACGCGCCTCATCACCTGCCTGCCCGCGATGATAATAGAACAAACCATATGCCTCCTCTGTACGCGCATATTCCAGCGTATCGCCAAGCGCCGCTAAGCCAGCTAGCGACTGCTCAAAATAGGGTTGGGCCTCCTCAAAATGGCGTTGAGCGTGCAAAATACGACCCTGCACACGCTGTCCTATCGCAGGCAACTGTCGATACTGTTGCGCTTGCCCCAGTTGCATAGACTGATCAAGGTAGCGTTGAGCACTGGCGAAGCGTCCAGCCTGAAAATGAGCCTTCGCAGCCTGTAACAACAAATAGGGATAGACCATTGAGGTCTCACCATTCTTCTCCACCAGCTGCAACGCCTCAGTAATGTAGTGAATGGCACGCTCCCACTTCTCTTGCCAACCAGCCGAGACACTATGGCTCCATAAGACACGCGACTGAAGATCCACATCATGCAGCATCCCTGCAATGGCTACTGCCTTATCCGCGAACTCCTCGGCCTCATCCCAATGTCCCTGCTGAATGACGAGGAAGGCCAGCACCAGATATGCCCAGCCTTGCGCGCCAACCGCATTATGCCGCTGTGCCTTCTCCAATGTATCGCGCGCAGTCTGAAAGCCCTCTGCGATGCGTCCCATCAACATATAAGCCCATGCAGCCGAATACGTCATCATGGGTTCCCAGGCATAACGATGCGTGCGCCGACAGACATCTGCGGCACGTAATGCATTCTCTAACATGCTAGTAGGCGTATCCGCAAGAAAACAGTACCAGCTCCTGGCCCACAGACTGACTACCGAGATGAAGAGATCATCCCCCCCCATCGTGGCATGTAACTCGTCAGCACGCTGAAGCTGCTTCAGCGCGGTCACTGTATCACCTAGATTAACCGAGGCCAGACCCCATTGGACATATGCCTTGGCCAGCAGACGCGTCTCACCTCGCATCGCTGTCCCGTCCTTGCCAGTGGAAGGCAAATGCAAGGTCCAGACGCGTCTCAGCCTCCTTCACCACATCGCCCAGATCACGCCACAAGGCACAGGAAGCCAAACCAGCTTCAATCGCCTTATCGGGACGCCCAATATAGAGGTAGACCTCAGCAGCCAGCTGGCGCAATAATTCAGCTCGCTGCGCACGATCTTCATCGCCAATCAAGAGGTCCAGCGTCCTCTCCATATAGCCCGCCGTATCAAGAAATGCATAGACCTCTGCCGCTTGCCGTGCCGCTTTGAGGAAGTAGTTTACTGCTTGCGCATACTCCTCTGCCATCTGGTAATGGTAGGCAAGCTCGCTATAATGGCTCTGTAAACGCGAGGTATAATGATCTTCGATGGCATGCGCAACCTGACGGTGCATACTACGGCGGCGCAACGGATTCAGTCGCTGGTAGAGCACTTCGCGGATCTTGTCGTGTGTAAATGTCAGGTCAATATCAGAGCGCGAGACACGTAGCCCATTTGTGCGTTGCTCGCTACTGGCCTCGCTGAACGGGACCAGGATATACAACCGTATCGCATCATCCACGTGCTCAGCAACCACATCCTCCTGTAAATTGCGCGCCTTACATAGGAGGGCTGAGCTAAACTGTCGTCCTAATACAGCGGCTAATGCTAATGTCGTGCGACAGTCGGGCGAAAAGTGCACCAAACGTCGCTCTATCAGTAAACGTACACTTTGCGGCAACTCCAATTGATGCAGGCTGACCACTGTCTCCCAATGGTCCCCAACCTTCTTGACCTTGCCTTCCTGTATCAGAGAGAGCAGAGCTTCACCCACAAAGAAAGGATTACCCTCAGTATGCTTGAAAATCTCGCTGGCAAAGATCGGCAGGACCGGGTGCCCGGCAAAGTGTTCTACCATTTGCCGCACAGCATCCTCACTCAACCGCTTTAAACGTACCTCTTCCATAATGCCGATACGAGAAAGAGTAGAGAGGAGGCCACGCAAAGGATGACTTTCATGAACCTCATCAGCACGGTAGAGCAGAATATACAGGGGAAGCGTCCCGTTTGGAGATAACGCAGTGAGATAGCTGAGCAACTGCATGGTTGCAATATCGGCCCATTGCAGATCATCCAAAATAATCGTCAGGGGAGCCTGTTGCGCCAATGCATTGAAAAAATGCGCGACGGCATTATAGAGGTTGCGCCGTTCAACCTCTGGTCCCAATGGCTCGGCGGGTGGTAAGTCTGGCAATTTACTGCGAATTTCGGGCACGATCTTGGCCAGATCACCGGCGCTGTTGCCTAACAACTGACGAAGTTGTGCGGGATCGCTGCGATGGACATAGCTCTCAATGGCATTGACGATCGGTTGATAGGGCAGAGAGCCACTCATTTCATAACAATAGCCCCATAACACATGCGCCCGCTGCTTCTGTTCGGCCCACGCGGTAATCTCACGTGCCAGGCGCGTCTTGCCGATACCGGGTTCACCGGAGATGACAATCACCCGCCGTTGACCCTGGCGTACCTGGGTGTATGCTCGCTGCAAACGCAACATTTCATCTTCGCGCCCAACCAGAGCAACCTTCAAAAATAGTTCTGGATCTAGCGGACCAGTTGCGGCGGGTTCAGTCTCCTCGCGCCCTGGCTCGCCCGTCATAGTAGGTTGGTATTGAGAGGGATCACTAGCCACAGTCTGCGCTAATGTAGAGGATGTATTGCGCTTACGCGTCTGTCGTGTGCCTGTGCCCCCGCTCATATCGCTTGCCTTCACAAGTGGAGTATTCAGATGGACAAGATCGACAGTAATACGCCCGGCCTGAATGGTGCGATACAGTTCGATAGTTTCGGGCAATGGATTAGTACGCAATTCCTCGCGTAAGATCTCACGCAAGAGCTGAAATTGATTCACGGCCTCGCTACGGCGTCCCATGCGAGCATAGATCAACATGAGCTGACGATGCGCTTGCTCTTCTAACGGGTTGCGCTCCAGTAACGCTTGCAGATACTCCGACGCGCGCAAGCCCATGGAGTGAGTCACTGCAACTTCAGCGGCATTTTCCAGCAACCAGGAGTGTGCCCGCCGTAAACGATCGCGTCGCCGCTGCGTCCAATCTTCATACAGATCTTCCGGCAAAAAGTCGCCGCCATACAGACTCAGTACCCGGTCAAACTCATCTAATAGAGCAACCCCTTGCGCGTGCGCCTCCAGTGGTGTGCGATTGCGGAGCTTAGCTTGCAATTGCTTCACCGCAGCTTCAAAGATATCGGCATCGATGCGCATCGTATCGGGCACGAGCATCAAGGCATCATGATCGAGCGTCACATACTTTGATGTGGCCCCTTTGCCAGTTGCCAATGCAGGCTCTAATGCCCTGCGCAACAGATAAAGCGTCTTACCAAACGAGCTTGCGGCCTGCTCACTGGCGGATGCAGGCCAGAGCAATTCTTGAATTTGTTCTCTATGGAGCCGATGTTGTTCAGCTGTTATCAAGAGTTTAAAAAGATCACAGACCTTACGACGATTCCAATTGCCACCACTCAGCAGGTCTTGCTGCCGCCGAATCTCAAAGCGACCTAGAGTCGTAACTTCGAGGATTACAGGACCTTCGATCATGCGCGACCTCCCAACGTTTAACGCGTGGTTGTTCGCTCTTAATTATGACACAGTATCCATGGCAAAGCCAGAGTACCTCTACTGAGTCTAGTCAGGAAGAGCCTAGAAGAGCTTGTTGAGGATCTTGCAAGCTCCTGTCATTTCACCCCAAAGTGATCTTTGCCAGGGGTCTTGATAGCATCTTCACGGGGCCATGCAATACGAAAGATGTCATAGCATTCATGGGCCTCACGCTGGTAGCGCTCCCTACCGAGTTCCCTAGTGCAAAATCCCAAAACGTTTTGGGGAATGGGAGGATTTGGGGACACCCCAAACCCCGCCAGGGAGGCTTCGCCAAATGCCACCCCCAAGCCCTACTACCTCTCTTGTTTCTGCACTAGCTCCGGTAATAGCGTCGGTGAGCAGTGTAATACAAAGATCCATATCACGTGTCGGGCTATCATCTCGACTTACTTCGATCCTTGCATTTGGTGAGAAGCAATACTATGGGTAGACCATTCCTACCATGCTCCCCAATTGGTGAAATAGCTAAATATTGGTGAAGTTGGGGGCATCAAGTAGCGCAAGATGGTGATGTGCGTCACGCTTTTTCTGGCTTATACTGCCAGTGACTCTTTCGATTAGTCCTGTATTACCGTGCTTACAATGCGGCACACAGAGTATGCAATACGTGGCCACAGATCACCAAATGTACAAAGAGCTACTGGTCATCATGTCGTTATGTGGATTGTGTCAGACAAAGATGAGAACATCATTCGCTCAGAAGGTGGAGACGGTAAGACAGATCTTGCGTAAGCAAGACGAACCTGAGACAGCCAACGAGATCCAGACATGAGCCAGTCACCTATAAGCAATAGCAAATGATAGTAGAAAGGTATGTTGTAGAGGTATTTTATGATACATTATGATGAACGAGATAAATAAGGTGCAAGAGTCGGTCGGAAACCCACGGCTTCCACCTACCGGAGTGGAAGCCGTGGGTTTTTCCTGTCAACAAGAGAAACTTCCGGTAATCCAGCGGTAACGTCGGGGTAATAGTGACCCGGTACACTTACTCTCAACCGCTGACTTACCAAACCAGCAAATATGGAGGAGACGACACTCATGATTATTGCCTTAGGCGCATCGCCCATACTATCAGGTTCAATTGACCTGTCACATCTGTTTCAGGCCACACCATCGTCCATCAATACGCAAGAGACTGATCTTTTTGCGCTCAACGCATATAAAACTCGATGCACAACAACGTCCATGAGCACGGCTCAGGAGACTGCAAATAAAGCAGATGAAGAGCTTATGTTAGCCATAGCCCAAGGAGAAGAATGGGCTATGGAGGAATTGTATGAGCGCTATGGCCGCTATGCCTACGCGCTGGCGTATCGCATAGTGCGGGACGCTACGGTAGCAGAGGATATTGTGCAGGATGCCTTCCTCTCAGTCTGGCGTAAGGCAACCTCGTATCAGGAACGGCAAGGAAGCGTACGCAGCTGGCTGCAAGCCATTGTCCATCATCGCGCAATCGACAGAGTACGAGCGGCAACTCACCGCGATCACCAATGGCTACCGCTCCAAAGCGAGGGCGAGCAAGATCCCCCCTCCGAGCAGCCGGAGGTGTGGGAAGAGGCTTGGCACAAGGAACAATGTCTAGCAATCCGCTGCGTCCTGACTCAGTTGCCACCTGAACAGCGCCAGGTTATAGAATTGGCCTACTTTGGGGGATATACGCATGTTGAGATAGCCGAGCGCTGGCAACTACCTCTGGGAACAGTAAAAGGACGTATGAGATTGGGATTGCAAAAGATGAGAAATCTCTTGCGCGAGTACGGGATAGAAACTGCTGGCTAGTGTTTCAATCCCCAACCGGGTCGGGAAAGGACATTGGCTCCCTCGGCTTCCCTACAGGGGTTCGCAAAAAGATTGAACCCTGGGCCGACCTTTGGTTCTGTCGTTCTCCCTCTCTTCTAAGGGTCAAGACTTCCGCGAACCGCTGTAGCGGTGGTTTGTTGACGCCGGAAAGAGAGCTAGTAAACTCATCAGCTGAACCCCGTCAGGATGCGAATTTGCTGCATTCCAGAATGGATATGCTGAGCATCCTCTCAAGCGTGGAATTCCGGCGTCAACAAACCACCGGTAGAGGAGAAGTACACACACCAAATCCTCATGAGTCAAGTCAAAATGCACTAGGGGTCAGCCTGCTTTGGGGGTCCCCCCCCTCCCTTTCAAGTATAGGTTTTTTGTTCGCCCCCTTCGGGGGCGAGGGGAGAGGGAAAATCAGGGGACACCCCTGAAACCCCGCCAGGGGCCGTGCCCCTGGACCCCCCTACTAAAAAACCTATACTTGAAAGTCCCCCTCCCCCCCAGGGCACCCACAAGGGATGCCCCTACAATGGACGCGTCAGCCACCCAAGCGTGTTCGTACCATTGTAGGGGCATCCCTTGTGGGTGCCCTGGGGGGGGGGGGAACCCCCCAATTTAAGGTAAAATAATACTTCTTGAAACGCTCTATTTGACAATGACACCTCACTGATAGTATTATAGCTTTCGATACAGTCCTGAGAAATCAAGCTATCACGCTTGCATCTACCGAGATCGTTAAGAAATGCCTCACAGCCAGAGAAAGGGAGAGCCATGCCTCAGGGAGGTGAACAGCCCCAGCAGAAGCGACGTAATCAAACGAATATAGAAGGGCCAAAGACAAATTCCTTGTACCAACCCGATACAGGGAAAACAACTTTCTCCCCCAACACGGACACATATGCCATTGATGAGGGATTAGCTGAGCAGTCGCGCCCAAAGAATAGTGTAACAACTCGTTATGATAACCCGCAAATAACGCCGTCTCAACGTCTCGTGGCGGGCTTTCCAGCGCCACCACAAAAGTCACCTTACCGCCGTCAGTCTAGCATCAAGCGTGCGGGTCAGCCAAAGCCACGTACGACCATACAGTATCCAACCTCGGATAAGGCAAAACGAGGGAGAGTACATTGGCTTTTGCCGTTTGGGGTTGGCATGCTGGCGCTACTTGCCCTCTGGTTTACCAGCTCCGTCACCATCAGCTGGCTGACACAACGCTATTATGACTACCATTATGGCAATCCTCGCACTTATCAGGCTGACGTAGTTGTTGGGCACAAAGATAACCCTCCTAACCGTCCTAGCCATTTCATTGCCATCAATCTCAATCGCCAAGCCATTGTCGTCGAATTTCCGGGTGGGGAACCCGCCACTTCCGTGAGCTACGTTGCACCGCTCTATATAGCGGGCGATGGTGCTGATCAAGCTCCAATCACGCTAGAATTCCGCGATGTGACCGGAGGTGGTAGGCCCGATATGATCATGCATATCCACCTGCCTAATCAGGATCAGTTGTCAGTCTTCGTTAATGATGGCCAGAAGTTCAGACCATCAAACGGTAATGATAGGATTCGTATATAGTAATTGCACAATTTATTGCGCCATGCGCATCAATTATCCGTAGACGCCCAATTTATTTGGCTATACACATTTTCACTACATCGTAAGTGCCCAATATATTGGGCACTTACGATGTAGTGAAAATGCGCTCGTAATGTTCCGTAACCACCTCAGCTGGGAAAAAGCGCAGCAGATTGACAATCAATAGAGCGAACGCCACCCAATCTAGTCCGGCATCCAATGGTACCCCTAGTACGGTCCCGACGATAGGCAATACAGTACTGAGCACAACCTCATTTAACACATCAGGAAAAATGAGGATCACGAGCATCGCTGCAATAGATCCTACAAAAAACACTTTGGGCATAAAGCGTATGCGCCCGTCACGTAATAACGCACCTACTAATTTCGTGGTCTTGATAAAGTGAAAAAAAAGATGCAGACTTTTGGGTCTTGCCCTTTCACTGCTATATTGTTGTTGCACCATTCGTAAGCTTCCTTCCTTATATGCCACACTTGTAATACGAAGCGCTATCAATACCGGTTGTAACTATAATCACAGTGTACCTGGATGAGTCACTAATTCTCAACTTGTATAGCCCACTCTGCTGGCCCCCACTCTCTAGTGCAGAATCCCAAAACCATTTGGGGAGTAGGAGCATTTGGGGCCACCCCAAACCCCGAAAGGCAAGGCTTCGCCAAATGCCACCCCCAAACCCTACCACCTCTCTTGCTTCTGCACTAGTCTGAACCCCTGGAGAGAGGTAGATTACCGGTAAATTAAAATTGTTGACTTTTATAGAGCAAATGATGTATTCTAGCAAAGTCATACAGCAACTACCTTCTCAAGGCGTAAGGATGCGCCTGAATACCATATAAGTATGTCTGCAACTTCTATCATCAGGATTTTTTATTATGCGCATCTTAATGCTTGCTCAATTCTACCTGCCTATGATTGGTGGCGAGGAACGTCATGTTCGCAATCTAAGCCTTGCGCTCGTCGCTCGTGGTCATCATGTTGTCGTGGTTACGCTACAACAGGGGAATACACCCGCCAGAGAGGATGACCAGGGGATACAAGTTTATCGTATTCACGCTTCCATGCAACGGGCCAATATCTTATACAGCGAAAAAGGACGGCAGCATATTCCTCCTTTTCCCGACCCTGAAGCGCTCTTAGCATTGCATAAAATCATTCAACAAGTAAAACCTGACATTATTCATGCGCATAATTGGATTGTGCATTCATTTACGCCATTGAAGGCATGGAGTAGTGCAAAGCTCGTAGTGACGTTGCATGATTACAGTCTGGTCTGTGCTACAAAGCGACTTATGTATGAGAATGCGGTGTGCCGTGGGCCAGCATTCAGCAAATGTTTGCAATGTGCTACTGCGCATTATGGAGCGGGCAAAGGGATTCCGACCGTGCTCAGCAACAGGTTCGCGGCAGAAGTCGAGCGTAGAACCGTTGATATGTTCCTGCCGGTGAGCCAAGCCGTGGCGGAGGGGACACAACTGACGCGTAGTAAAGTACCACATATCGTCGTACCTAACTTTATCCCGGACAATCTAGCGGAACTGTCTAATCCTGAACATCCATTCTTAGAATGGCTACCAGAGGGTGATTTTATCCTGTTTGTAGGCGAGCTTGCACGCGATAAGGGAGTTGAGGTCTTGCTGCGGGCATATGCGCAATTGAAGAGTCCTATACCCCTCGTACTCATTGGTCGTCGTGTGCGTGATTTTGTGCCAGAATTACCTGCCAATGTGTATGTCCTGTACGATTGGCCACACGAGGCAGTACTGGCGGCATGGCAACGCAGTACGATTGCCGTCGCGCCTTCGATCTGGTCAGATCCCTGTCCGACCGTCGCAATGGAGGCAATGTGTATGGGCAAGCCAGTCATCGCTTCACGAATTGGAGGGTTGGCCGATATTGTTAAGCATGGTGAGACCGGTCTCCTCTTCCCACCAGGTGATATTCTTGCGTTGCGTGCGGCTCTTGAGCGTTTGATAGATAATAGCCAATACAGAGAGCGGATGGGGGAGCTGGCTAAACAACGTGTGGTCTGGTTTCAGGCACAGACAATCGTGCCACGGATTGAGTGTATCTATCAGGATATGGTAGCCCTTAACGCGCTACCGTGAACTCTTTTGCTATTTTAGTTTCAAGCTCCAACGAGCCTCCCAAGCCATTTAGACCTTACCGTTGTTGTCACTAAACCCAGGTTACGGGTAAAGTTACACCTCCCTTCCCTTTTACACAGTGCAGACGCCGTCATGGCGGATATGCACCCGAATCTCAAGCTCTTACAAGCCTCCCCGCCTTCTACATCATTCAGGTCATGAGTAAAGTTATAGCATTAGAAAAGAGTTTTCTGTTAAGGAGCAAATTGAGTTGGCATATGGGGGAGCTGCCAATGGGCGGCCTGGATATTGCGAGGCCATGGCAAAAGTCAAGGGAGAATCAGCTCATCAGCTCATTTGCTCATTTGCTTAATAGCCTCTTATTCGGTCTGACGCCGATTCAGGCTGTGGCTTAGATCACTTCGAGCCGTTCAATGACCCCAACAGATCCCTAGCTGAAATGACGGATATAGAGCGTGAGCGGGTTTTAGTTCAACTAGCTAGTTTAATTAGAAAAAAGCTGCAACAAAATAATAGTTGATGAAAATGCGATTAACCAAAGATATACAATAAAAGGCAAAGTAATCTCTTGCAGCAGGTCAGTTTTGTCTGTATACTAGAGGATGTTCATTACCCATGAAGCGTTGATATTATTGACATTATAATTAGAAATGAGAGGACGCTATGCAAGCAGATATTGCAATTATTACCATCCGTGACGACGAGTTTGGAGCTGTGTTTGACCGACTCACACAATACCCGCTAAAACGGCTAAGAGGTCTGAGCAGCAAGCGCACATATGCAATATTCTCTGTGCAGACCAGCACCGATAATATCTGTACTGTCGCCCTGGCACGTTGTCCTGAACAAGGCAATGGAGTATCACAACAGGTTGCCTTTGATATGATGCGGGACCTGGACCCCCAACTGCTGCTCGTTGTCGGTATCGCTGGTGGTGTTCCTCACAACGAATTTACACTCGGTGATGTCGTTATCTCTTCGCGCATCCACAACTTCACGGTGAGTGCTATCAACCAGAGCAAGATCACCTTCGATGTCACAGGCGGCATTCATCCACTCGTCAGTGAGATCGTTGCTAGCCTGCCCATGTATAGAAGCGAGCTGGCGGGCTGGAATGAACACGATTGTATCCACATGGCACGACCAGCCATGGATCTTTCATGGGTAGCGGATAACGTCTACGGCGAAACCGAGTGGCGCGACGATGTGCTCAAATCATTCAACTCTCATTTTGGCGAGGCCGCTAACCATGATCGGCTCCCTCTCTTCAAAACAGGCAGTATTGCTTCAAGCAACATGCTGATGAAGAATACAGAAATACCAACGACATGGCGGGAGAGCGCACGCAGTATTTTAGCTATCGAGATGGAAGCCGCCGGTGCCTTACAGGCCGCACAACAGATGGGCAAGCAGTACCCGGTCATGGCTATTCGCGGCATCAGCGATATCATTGGCCTTAAACGTGACGAGCGCTGGACATCCTACGCCTGCCAGTCTGCTGGTGCCTTTACTTGTGCATTCATCAACGCTGGTATTATCGAGCCGCGCGATAGTAGTGCTCCCACGGCTCACGGATCAACTCAACAGCAGGGTGCCAATGCTCCAGCGGCAACGAGTGCACAAGGCAGCAATAAATCGGCTCCCCTCGATGTCTTCATCAGTTACTCTGCCAAAGATGAGAAATTCAAAGATGAACTAGAAACCCATCTTGCCATGCTCAAACGCAATGAGATTATCTGTCCACACTATAGCGAGTCAACGAGCCAGCCAGTGGGAGCAGCAGGTCAAGAATGGAAAAAAGAGGTTGGTAGCCTCATCGAGCGATCTCAAATCATCCTGTTACTGATCAGCCCAAGTTTTCTAGCTTCAGACTACCACTATGAAGAGATGCAGCGTGCTATGAAGCGCCATGAATCTGGCACTGCCCGTGTTATCCCAATCATTATACGTTCAGCGAATATAAGCAATACTCCTTTTAAAGATCTACTGGCATTGCCACGTAATCTTCAGCCCATTGATACATGGAATAACCGCGATGCAATCTGGGCAAAGATCGCTGAAGAGATTCAAGACGTTTGTAAGAGTTTGGGTGGAGGTAAGTAGTCAGGTACAGTGTCGCAACTAGGAGGATAAATAATGACCCAAAGGCGTCTACGCGATATCGTAATTATTCTCCCTGGTATCCTTGGCAGTGTCTTACAAAAGAATGGGCGGGACCTCTGGGCCATCTCCGGTCAGGCGCTAGGTCCGGCATTAGCCAGCCTGGGAGGATCACTGCAAGATCTACAATTACAAGGCGATGACCCTGATATTGATGATCTTGGAGACGGTATTGAGGCCACACGCTTAATGCCAGATATTCATCTTATTCCTGGCTTATGGAAGATTGATGGCTATAGTGAGATGGTTCGTTTGATTACCAATCATTTTAAGGTAGAACAGGGTAGCCTGAAGGATGATAAGCCAGCGAACTTTTTTGAGTTTCCATACGATTGGCGACGCGATAATCGTGTCGCCGCTCGTCGCCTCCAGCAGTTAATCGATCAGAGACTTCCACAGTGGCGTCAATACTGCGGTGATGAGAGCGCGAAAGTGATTTTCCTCGCTCATAGTATGGGAGGCTTAGTCGCTCGATACTATCTTGAAGTATTAGAGGGGTGGCCCAATTGTCGTGCACTGATTACGTTTGGCACCCCTTATCGCGGCTCTCTACAGGCTGTCAATTATCTGGCCAATGGCTGCAAAAATATGTTTGTGGATTTGACGCATGTGGTACGCTCATTCACTTCTGTTTATCAACTCCTACCGATCTATAAAGCAGTTCATACTGGACATGGCTATGAACGTGTTGCAGAAACGGGTGGTCTTCCTAATATATCACAGGAGAGGTGCCAACAGGCACTGGCATTTCATCGCTCAATTGAAAACGCAGTGGCTATACATCAAAACGATAACAAATATCTCAGTCATGGATATAAGATTCTCCCTATTGTTGGCACACACCAACCTACCTATCAATCGTGCAGCTTGGTTGATGGGAAACTGCTCATGAGCCAGCAGCTCCCAACGGGTGTTGATGCTCTGTTAGGTGGCGGTGATGGTACCGTGCCACGGCTATCAGCGATCCCTATTGAATTAGCCAACCAATATCGAGAAACGTATATCCCTGAGTGTCACTCATCTTTACAAAACAGTAGAGCCATGCTGAGTGATCTTCGTAGCCGTTTGGAAGCAACTCAGACAGTGGGACTAAGTACTATCCGTGGACCAGAGCTGCATCCAGCAGGGGAGCAACAGGCAGCGATCTCTTTAGAGCTTGATGATCTTTATACAGCAGATGAACCTGTCAAGCTTAGTGCCCAACTGATCAATTATCCCGATCATACAGCATCGCTCAAGGCTCTCATTGAAGCAGTTGGCTCAGCCAACATCCCTACCATAGAACGAATATTTGGCTTTGAGGAAGGGCGTTGGCAGCTGACAGCAAAAGGACTGACTCCTGGTCTCTATCGATTGACTGTGCACACAAGCAACGTGAGGCCGGGAGGACCTGCTCCGGTACATGATGTGTTTGAAGTTGTGCGCTAACATAGCTATCAGCGTAACGGATGGAGCGCGTTAATGGAATGGGAACTGTGGCCAAAGAGGGTCCCTCAGAATCTCGCACGGTATGTCACATTAGAAGTGGAGAGATATCTCCGTTTACCTCTAAATACTTATGATGCAGGAAAAAATTACCTGGCCATTATTGAGGACATCTACAATGGACTTCGTAAAAAGAATATAAGATACGTTCCAGAGCATTACCATCCTGCGGAGAAGCTCCAGCGTATTTTTACTCCGCACGAAATTTTTGAGGCCCCAGGGACAGGAAACTGCCTCGATCTTGCCATCTGTTTTTGCGGATTATGCCTTAGCAATGGCTTGTTACCAATTCTTATTGTGCTTGAAGATCACGCATTAGCAGCCGTGTCACTCAGGCATAGCATCAGGGAGTGGGATGGTTATCGGCAAGCTCGCTCTTTGTTCGATACTTATCCTTTGAGCGATGTGACAAAGCTATGTAAGCTCATAGACGAGAGTGGTTATCTTGTTATAGAATGTACTGGTTTCGCAAACAGTGCAAGGCTAGGACAAAATCCAGATGCTCGTTACCCGGAAACCATTGGACGCGAAAACGGTGTGTTACCATTTGAGCGTGCTCGTGAGGCAGGGCTTGAACAATTGAAACTAAAGGAAACGCGACCACTGCAATTTGCTCTGGATATTGCGGTTGCTCACTTCGCCTGGGGACTTGTGCCATATAGCTGTGATAACCGCCAAAAACCAGTGCGCAACTTATATCATCCAAATTTCCTCCCCAATACTTTTTTTCCTTTGACTAACACCGAATGTCCTGTTGTAGATACACGCCCCTGTATCTTTGTAAGTCATGATGCTGTGGGAGATACAAGTGCAAAAGATGTACTCAACAACATCTTACACGCATTGAAAGAGGCGGACTTTGTCGTTGTTTTAGATACACAACGACCGTCGTCATTCAGTGAAGAATGGCGAAAACAACTCTATATCTGTATACAACAGTGCCATGGAGCTGTTGTTGTCTTTTCAGAAAGTGCATTGACATCAGAATGGGTAGCGTACGAAGTTAACATGCTCAATGTACGGAAATATCTGAACCCCAAATTTGTGATTACTCCGATACTCCTACCATCTGTCACGCAAGACCAATTGGCAAAGTACCATTTTTCTGGCGATGTACTGCTAGCATTGCAAGAAATTACAAAAGATAGCACTATTGCATCTATTATAGAACAACAATTTGGGCCGCTCAAGAGTATCCTTCCTGAGAATCCATTGCAAAAGCTGGGTGGGGTCATTACTCCCTGGCTAAACAAACTTGATAGGGCTACAATAGAGAGTGTGGCTCTGGAACTACACGCAAACACGATTTCTTGGCCTCAAGATAGCGAGAGCCGTAAAATGTTGCTCGCCCAAGAGTTATTGAAAGCCGAGCTTCTCGATGTACATAACGCCATGATTGAGCTTGCGCCGAAGTTGGAGCAAAAACATGCAGAGCATATAGTTACTATCCTTGCGCCCTCCTGGATCGATGAACGGGCCGTTGCTCCTATTCCGAAACTGGTGAAAAGGCCGCTCATACGTAGAACTATGTGCCTCAATAGCGAAGAGCCGCTGACGGCTGAAATGTACATTCGTCGTGCCTGTAACGCCTTTCCCGGCTGGCAAAAGCCCATTAAAGCCCTCAATACTTCAGGGGAGGATCTCTTTGAGGCTGTTGAGCGACAAATCCTGGCCGGTTACAGAAAGACCTTTGTTGACGATGATGCGAGCGATGCCTATATTAAGAAACAGTTGGGCATCCCAAGAACAAAGATTGAACCTTATATTGTGTTGATTCACGGAGAGCTTGACCGTGAGATACTGAGGATGCTGCGAACAAAATACCTTGGCGTTACTTTCTTCCTTTTGTCCAGTGATGAGTCTATTGATGAGCAGGAATTGGAGCAAAACGATATAGAGCTTTTGCTCCCTCTACTTGATCATCTAGAAGAGGACGATGCACATAGCATCTATTGGGCTATACGTAAAGTTGTGAAAGATAGTTTCTCTTACTAAAAGGAGATGCCATGTCGTATAAAAAAACGTTCGATCCTCCACCTCCTCACTTTGTCACGGATGACTCTGTTGAAGAAGCGCCATTGCAAATGGGAGACCGACAGGGGCAGAATGTGTATGTTTACACTGAGAAAATCATTCTGGCCGTAAACGTCGCTCTTGCTACTACACGACCCCTTCTGGTGCGTGGCCCTTCCGGCTCAGGGAAATCTTCACTCGCCAGCAGTGTCGCCGATATCCTGCGCTGGAGGTACTATGAAGAGGTTATCGGCTCGCGTACTCAGGCTCGTGACTTACTCTGGCGTTTCGATACTCTGCGTCGCCTCAACGATGCACAAGCTCAAAAACTACAGAAAGATCCTGCCGCTTATATAGAGCCAGGCGTGCTATGGTGGGCCTTTGATCGAGACAGTGCCTTGCGACGAGGATCAGTAAAGTCAGCGCCAATCGACATCCCATTCGCCACCGAGCCTGCACAGCGCCATGAGCATATGCGTGCTGTTGTCTTGATAGATGAGATTGACAAAGCTGATCCTGATGTCCCTAACGACCTGCTTGTCCCCTTGGGGGCTGGTAATTTTGTGGTGTCAGAGACAGAGACCTGTGTGAGAGCGCGTTCTTCACCTCTGGTTTTCATTACTACCAATGAAGAACGTGTCCTGCCGCGTGCTTTCTTGCGTCGTTGTGTCGTTTTGACTCTGGAAGCCCCTGACGAGCTACGTCTATACGAAGATGTTGCAAAGCAGGTAATAGAGCAGGAGCAAAACAAACACCAGACAAAATCGCTCACCCCAAGTGCTGCGGAATATCTTGATACTATACGTGCCTGTTTAGAGCTTGGCGTTAGGCCGCACGACGAGACGTGGGAGGCTATCTTTGAAACGACGTTATTAAAGCCACGTGATCTGACAGGAGGTGTATAGTGCTGGAATCATCTTCGGCTAGCTTCCTTGCTGACCTGACACGCTGTTTCAAGCAGCTCGACCCGACTGACGATGCGACGCGCAGTGCGATTGCTGATCTGCTTGGTCTACACGAAGAGGACGCATATGCAGCTCCGCGTCCGCTCTTCTCACCAATCAGGCAGGCAAGCAAAGATCCTTTTCAACCAACATCGAATGCTAGGAAAGAAAGGAAACCTTCCCTTCCAGCTCAGACCAAGTCTAATGCTGCTCAAACAAGTAATTGGCTTCCCAGTACACTCGAACTGCTCTCAGCTGGGGAGGAAAAATGGGACTTTGGTGTGAGTCCCCTGCCCATGCAATCCAGCTCCTCCGAGTTCCCTGAACTACCACTGGAGCCGCTTTTCGTCGCACAGTGGACGAGAGGCATTCTCAGCGCTACGCTTTCAACGACTAGTGATGATGGCCCGTTAGATATCGAGCGCATTGTTGCATCTTTAGCACAGAACAAATGTCAACAGCAGTTACCCAGACTGCCCCAGCCTACATTACGTCGGGGTGTTCAGCTCCTCATCGATAAAAGTGATGGGCTAGTCCCATTTTCGCGCGATCAGCGCTGGTTACAAGATAAGCTGTTGCATATTGTAGGGCCGGATAAGCTGGAAATTCTACGGTTTATAGGCTCCCCACTACGTGATGTTGGTCCGGGGCCAAAGAGTACCTGGTCAAAGTACCAGCCCCCACTTGCGGGTACAGTCGTCTTACTGCTGACTGATTTTGGTATTGGACAGCCCATGTTCTCTACTGATGCTGCCAGCATCTCTGAGTGGTTGGACTTTGCACAGAAAGTTCAGCGCGCTGGTTGTCCGCTGGTGGCCTTCGTGCCATATGCACCCGATCGCTGGCCGTATCACCTGCGCAGGTGCATGGCCATGATCCAGTGGGATCGTAAAACGAATGTATCTACAGTTCGTCGTCTTATCGGTCCAGCACACGAGGTTAAGACATGACCAGGACCGTGGAGCAGACCCAAAAACTTATCCACGATGTACAAAACCGATACCCTGATGCAGTACGCTTAGCTACGGTCATTTCGCTCGCAGCACGTGTAGAACCTGAACTACTTAGAACAGCGAGGTTAAAACTCTTACCAGAAGTAGACGCCGGGGCGGAAGCAGATCTCTGGTTTAGTCCATTAGTGCAAGCCGAAAATCCCTTAGCATTCGTGCTTTTCCCTGAAGTAGAAGTGCTACTACGCCAGGAATTAGCCCAGGATCAAACACTGCTGGACGAAGCATGGCGCGTCTTGCAAGAAGTGCACCAAACATTGCCTCCTACAATTCGTCTGGAGGAAGAAATAACTTGGCTGGCCCTATCGGACGAGCCTGACGCTGAGAGTCGCATTGAACACCTTTTTACGCAAGTAATCACCGCCATGGTTGCTGAGAAGCGGCGTGGTCTTGCCCACTGGGCGTTACGGGCGCTACCTCGACTCCCTGAAGCGGCGCGCACATCTGAAGCGGCCAGGATTACGGCGTTTGGCGCAAGTGCACGTCTTGGTCGGCGACAAATCCTCGCCGATGATCTACCCACCGATCTTAGTAGCCCCTTGCTTCACTGGGTCATGTCCACTGATGTACCAACCATCCCTATCGGTGTACGCTTGCTTGCAGATGGTCTTGAATTTGGTGATGCGTCAATGCCCGGTGCACATGTTATTGAGATACCAGCAACTCATCCGCTTCTGGCAGAAGTGAGCTGGTGGGAAGATTTGTCTTCTCATACTGAACAGGTTATCTGGTTACGAGGTCAGACACAGGCTGTGCGAGCAAATTTCACATCAATTACCATCCAAACAGCAAATGGGAAGATCTATGCGCTGAATCCTGCACAAGAGCCAAAGAAGGTCATTCCTGTACAAGAACTTGTCAGCTTGAGTCAAGCGCTTTACAATTCGGGGCAATACAAAGATGCGCTGACCACCTTTGAACAGGCTATTGGTCTTGATCCGACACATACCTCAGATCTTCTCTATCAACAAATTAAAGATGCCTTAAGACCTATAGTATCGATTAAGGAGATAGAAAGTGAGGAAGAAGCACAACTGAATAAGACAGATATCGCAATTATTACCATCCGTAATGACGAGTATGATGCTATGTTCTTCCGACTCAAAGAATACCCGCCCAAACGGCTAATAAGTCCTAGCAGTGAACGCACATATACAATCTTCTCTGTACCAACCAGTGCCAACAAAGCCTGTATCGTTGCGCTGACACGCTGTGCTGAACCAGGTAGTGATGTAGCGCAACGGGTCGCCTCCGATATGATGCGGGACCTAGACCCACAACTTCTGCTCATCGTCGGCATTGCTAGTGGTGTTCCCCATGATGAATTCACGCTCGGTGATGTCATCATCTCCTCACGTATCCATAACTTCAACGCGGGCACCTTTAAGCAGAACAAGATCCCCCTTATTCGCATTCATCCGTTCGTCAGCGACATTATTGCCAGCTTGTCCATGTATCAAAGCAATCTCGCTGGCTGGAACGAACATGACAGTATCGGTATCGCACGACCACCCATCGATCTTTCGGGAATACAAGAGAACGTCTATGGTGATAACGAGTGGCGTGACAATGTGATCAAGTCACTCGACTCTCATTTTGGCGAGTCTGCCAACCGTTCCCGGCGTCCTTTATTCAAAACAGGTGACATTGCTTCGAGCAACAGCCTGATGGAGAGTACGGAGATACCAACAACATGGCTCAAGAGCGTACGCAGTATTCTCGCTGTCGAAATGGAGTCCGCTGGTGTCTTACAGGCGGTACAACAGATGGACAAGTACTACCCAGTGATAGCCATTCGAGGCATCAGCGACATCATTGGTCTTGAACGCGACCCGCTTTGGACATCCTACGCTTGCCAGTCTGCTGCTGCCTTTACCTGTGCCTTCATCAAAGCTGGTATCGTCAAGCCGCGCGAGAAAGCCACCCCAGCGGACGAACGAGAGGTTGTCATTGCTGCATCGGCAAATCTCATACAACAGAGTAAAGAACCAGCTCCCCTTGATGTCTTCATCGGCTACTCCTCTAGAGATGAGAAATTCAAAGATGAACTAGAAACCTATCTTGTTATGCTCAAACGCAACGACATTATTCGTCCCCACTATCACGAGTTAACGAGCCTGCCAGCAGGAGCAGTAGTAGGTCAAGAGTGGAAAAAGGAGATTGGTACCCTCATCGAGCAGTCTCAAATCATCCTTCTGTTGATCAGCCCAAGTTTTCTAGCTTCAGACTACTACTCTGAAGAGATAGAGTGGGCTATGAAACGACATCAATCAGGTGATGCGCGTGTTGTGCCAATTATCATACGTTCTACCAATATAAATAACACTCCTTTTGAAAAGTTACTGGCATTACCACGTAACCTTCAACCCATTGATATATGGAGCAATCGTGATGCAGTCTGGGCGAAGATTGCTGAGGAGATTCAGGATGTTTGCAATAGTTTGCGTAGGAGTAAGAAATAACTAGAGTATCTTCTTATGCTAGTACTCTTTCTTGCTGTACTACACTTTCCATGAAATCCTGCACCACCTACTGTTCAACGGAAATACCAGAAACCTCCGCCTTGTGCCCCTTGTTTGTCGATCGGCGTCCCCAATGCTGATCAATACGGCTTGGGAAGATGTAGTAGACCGGAATCAGGATGAACAGCATAAGACAGGCAGGGACACTCAACCACGAAACGCCGATCGCCAGCAGGTAGATGCCCGGTCCCATCAAGTTTCTTCGTGTTGCTCGTTGTACCAACTGTGGATCTATATCGCTATCCACCAGACGGTAGCCACTCGTCGCATACCACCATAGCAGTTGCAGTATCAGTCCCAGCATGACCAATGTGCCACCGTAGATGATGACAGAGATATGTTCCTGCGGGTACTGTCCGAGGAGCGCAGCCGGGAAAGGGATGAATACAATGAACAGCATTTCTCCTCTCTGGTGAGGCGTCTTTCCTTAGTAGTATACACGCGCTCCGCTGAGCCGATCAATGTTGTGATAGATCTGCGATGCAATCTACCCGCCCAACAACTCAGCGCGCTTCTCCCGCAAAAACTGCGCAATGGCCTGCGGATCATCCTTGCGTAAGGCTTGCGCCTTGATTTCGCTCACCACCGTACTCCACTGTTCGCGGGCAGGCAAATAGCGATTATCGCGTCCCAATAGCTCTTCAAAGATGTAGCGTTCTAACTCGTGCCAGACCGAACGATCACGACCATCGAGTTCCCCATCGTCAGCAGCATAATCTTGATCGTTGGTATGATCCTCAACGCGCACATGCAGCGGCTGGAAATAGTGGCTCACCATCTGTTCCATACGCGGCTGATCCAGTGAGCCAGCATCAAAGCCCAGTGTTCCCACCAGATGGACCTGCACCAATGGGCGCGCCTCTAGAGCGTGATACTTCACACTCTCACGTCGGCAATACTCCTCCAGGCGTGTATAAAGCGCATCTGGATCATGCAGGCTATCGACACGCAGATCGTAACGTACAAAGGAACGGCGCGTCGTCTTGATCCGCTCGACACGATGCACACATACTTTTTGCGAGGGATCTGTAATGTGCTCGGCTTGCTCAGTATCAATCTCGACATAGTAGTAGCCGCGATCATCCCACTGAATCTCCTCCGCACCACACGTCTCGGTCGAGCCAGGATTATAGATCCAGCCGCCATCCGTGTAAGGCTTGTGCACATGGCCTAGTGCTAAGTAATGAATATATGGCTGTAGGGTCTGGAACTTGGCCCTGGTCGGTAGGCCCTGCATGCGCGGCACCTCACCATCGATACCAGTATGCATCGCCAGCACACGATAGACAATGCCCTCCTCCTCGCCAGCCGTCTGTTTCGTAGCCAGTGCGCGCGCCATCCCCTCCAAAGTACTGCCAATAGATGCCCCCACCCAGTGTAAGCCATAGACACGTAACTTTCCCCCCAGCAGATCCACGTATGCCCCGCGCATACTCTCCTTGTCCCAAGGCTCAAGGACTGGAGCGCCATCTCGTATGGTGGGAGCGAGCAGCATCAAGTATCCTTGATAACAGAGGAACTGGAGCCAGGAGGTACCATCGCGGTAATAGCTACGGTCATGATTCCCCTCAATGGCAATCACTGGAATGTTCTGCTCTTGTAGTTTCTTTAAACCTTCAGTGGCATGAATAAGTGTCAACGCGTCGATTGCACGCTTATGAAAGAGATCTCCTGCAATGATCACAAAATCGACGTTACGCTCGATTGCGGCATCCGTGACTTCCCAAAACGCTTTGCTGAAGTCGTTGAAGCGCTCACGCACCCCATATTGTTCGTAGCCCAGGTGCGTGTCGGCAAGATGAATAAAAGAAGCTCGCATAGGTTTTCTCCGCTTTTGCTATCTCAGCGAATAACATTTTTTTATAAGCTACTCAATGGCGACAGCATGTTTAGTGCATTTCCACTTGACTTTATTAGAATTTGGTGTGTATACGCTCTTTCTGGAGAGGCAGCGGGAGCCACTATCCTTTCGCAACCCGTTTGAGGGGATTGAAATTAGCTTGCTCCGGTCATGAATGCACGTACAGCTGCCGCCGCCATAATCAGGAGCGCGATGCTATAAATCAAAACGTCACGACGTGGCTGCTTCCCGCTGGTTGCGTACGTCATGGCCACCGGCAAGCCCAGAGCGACGATACCTCCATAGACATAGTGTAAATAGTAGTGATCAGGATCATGCCCACCGCCGGGTTTTAAACCAGACAAGGCCATGATAATGCCGAAGAGTGCTTGTAGCACACCAAGTAGACCGACCACAATCAGCATAATACGCCACGACTTGGGTATAGCGCTCATCTCCTTGCGTGTAAAGAAGAGCACCAAGCCCCATATGCCAGTGATGGCAGCGCTAGTCAGCACCAGATACACATTATATAAGTGCAATGTATGAACAAGTTCCATCAATTTCATACTCCCCCATGCCGCAACCTTACGACATGTCGCTGATATTACCATTCTCTTTGTGCGAGTAAATGGTGGAATTTTTCCGTCCCTACTATAGCGCGAGTAACGCTGAAAGACAAGTTGAAGATCTATCGGCTAAAGAGAGAGCAAGGCAAAAGAAACTGGGAACCTTTTCACTGCATCCTACGTCTCTCAAATAGGTAAAAGCAAAAAACGGAGTTCTTGGTCATCTTAAGCAAGATCGGGAAGGAAATAATAATGAACAAAAAAACATTCTCACTTATCTCTCTGCTCAGAATAAGCGTCATTGCCTTCTTCTTGGGACTGGGTCTGATAGCTTGTGGTAATACTACGCCTACAGACGCTGGCTCAACGCCGTCACCGAACAGTGCACAAGCCTGCGGGGCTATCTCACAATCACAAAATCCCGTGGCTCAGCAAGTGAATCCCGATCAGGCCCAAAAAAGCCTTGACTGCTTCTGGAATGCCTTTCAGAAATGTCAGATAGCAAGCCTGACTTATAGCTTGACGGGGGTCGATACGATTACTAAGCACACCTTCAGCACGAAACTCGATGCTAGTGGCTGTAAGGTTTCTGATGCAGTCCAGCAGACTATCGTACCTAAGCCATTGTCCAATCCCTCTACCTATATATGTGCAGGTCTCACTCACGAACCGGGGGTATTGCACTTTAAAGGCTGTGGTCAGGTAGGCGATGTAGACGTGGCTTTGAAGAAATAAGAAGAACAATAGAGTACCCCACCCCCAGGGCAACCACAAGGGATTGCCCCTACAATGGTACGAATCGCCCTTCTTTTACTCTATTGTTCTTCTTATTCTTTGGCTAATGTCTCACGCATGAATGTACGCAACGCCGGAGCAATCTTCGGGTCCTTGAGCGCATAAGCGATAGAAGTGGTAAGCAGACCGAGTGGATTACCGGTATCATAGCGTATACCATTGAAACGCAAGCCGTAGCAATGGCCAGCTTGCGCTTGCATTTCCAGTGCATCAGTCAACTGTATCTCGCCTCCCGCACCCGGTGGAGTCTTTTCTAACAGCTCAAAGATATCCGGTGTCAGGACATAACGGCCCGCCACAGCCAGATTGGAAGGGGCTTCCTCTGGAGCTGGCTTCTCGACCAGATGATTGACCCTGACCGTATCCGTACTGTAGGGTTCAGCGGACACAATACCGAAGGAAGAGACCTGATCCGTCGTGAACAGCGAGAGGACCGAGCCACCATACTGCTCATGCACCTCAATCATACGCGGTAGACAGGGAGTTTCCGGTGCAACCAGATCATCGCCCAGCATGACCACGAATGGCTCATCGCCCACTAAATTCTTCGCACACAGCACGGCGTGACCTAAGCCTAATGCCCTGGGTTGGCGAACTGAGACATATGTCGCCATTGTTTGGATGCGACGCAACTCTTCAAGCTCTTTGTGTTTGCCTTTGCGCTCTAGGGCGTGCTCTAACTCAAAAAATGTATCGAAATGATCTTCAATACTGCGTTTGCTAGAACTGGTGACAAATATAATATGCTCGATGCCAGCGGCAACCGCTTCTTCGACGATATATTGTAGCGTTGGTTTATCAACGAGAGGTAGCATCTCCTTCGGTACAACTTTGCTGGCTGGCAGTACGCGTGTGCCTAGCCCAGCGACTGGTAGTACAGCTTTGCGAATGCTCATCAATCCTCCTAAAAATAACTTAAGTGATCAGACATCTATTCCCCAGATTAACTGTTGTGTCATATTGTAATGGACACCATCGTAGAGGTCAACCTACAGCATTTCTCACATGTACCCCAACCATAACACGATTGAGTGCTTGAGCACGTAGACAAGACCACCTGGGCAATCCCTTGTGCGTGCCTTGCGTGGTGGGGGCGATGCTTATTTCACTGGCATTGTCCCTTGTGGGTGTCCTGGTGAAGGCTTATTTGAACAATTATTGCCGTTTGTAGTAATAGATGAGCGCGCCAGCTCCAACCAGACCAGCATCAGGACCAAGTTCTGCCATCACAATACGTGTAGCCTCATGTAGCACCTTGATTGCTCGCTCCTCTATCGTGCGACGAGCAGGCTCTAGCAATAGCTCGCCTATCTGTACGACACTGCCACCCAGAATAATGATCTGCGGATTGAAAATATGTATAACATTTACCAGACCCATACCAAGCGCTTCCCCCGCTCTGATAATAATGTCACGTGCAGCAGGAAGACCCGCTTCAGCTGCCAGGGCGACGGTCCGCGCATCCACACGAAAAGGCACTTGCTCTTCATGTAGTCGATGTTCCAATGCAAACTCGCGTAATCCTTGAGCCATCCCCCCTAAAATCAACATACTAGCGTAGTTCGCAATGCCAGTACCAGAGGCAAATGTCTCCAGACAACCCACATGGCCACAATTACAAAGCTCCCCCTGCCAATCTATCGTCATATGACCCAATTCAGCCGCCATGCCAGCCACACCTTCCAGCAATTTCCCATTGGTGATAACGCCGCTACCAATCCCGGTGCCGAGCGTCATATACACAACTTCATGATACGCGCGCCCCGCACCAAACATATACTCGGCCAGCGCAGCAGCATTCGCATCATTCTCAACAAATACAGGCATTTTAAACTCTTGAGAAAAAATATCCCGTACAGGAACTTCATCCCAGCCAAGCAGATTAGGCGGGGAAAAAACGATCCCGCTATGGCAATTAACGGGACCAGGCACACCAATGCCAATACCAGCAAGCTGATCAAGCGTGACCTTGGCCTCATTAAGCACCTGCCGTATGCCCCGCATAATATGGGAAATCACACCTTCGGGGGTAGGATCTTCGCCAGTGAGCCAACTCACACGCGCTAACAGCCTTGCTCCACGCAGGACAGCAACCCTGACTTGCGTGCCACCTAGATCTACTCCCACTACTAGAGGCAGGTGCGCAGTAGCAGGATCAGTTGTTCGTGCTATGTTCTCTTCGTTCATGTATCGGCTCCCGGTGTTGGATTTCCTTGATGATACTCCACTCAGAGTGTTCTCTACAAGGGAATAAGCATTTTTGGATGCGCACGGCGCAATAAATTGCGCTTCTACCTGCCCTTGACAGCACATCATCTTTTCAGTTAATATGTCATTAAGTAGTGACATATTAACATGAAGGACGAAGAGAGCAATGTCAACCCTGCAAACCCAGGCAACCAACCTCAAAGCAAAGCTCTATCGAGGTTTCGCCGACCCCTCGCGTCTCTCGATTTTAGAGGCGCTTCGTGCGGGACCGCTCACCGTGAGCGCTATTGTAGAGAAAACCGGATTGTCGCGCACCAACGTCTGCAACCATCTACGCTGTCTATCCGACTGTAATCTAGTGCTCTCCGCGCCCCAGGGCCGTTACACCCTCTATCAACTGAGCCATCCCAAAATTGCCGACATGTTTACTTTAACCGAAGAGATCCTACGCGATATTGCACGCGGGGTATATGAGTGTACGAACTACACTGACGATCATCCAGGGTTTATAGCAAAAGGAGGCTGCGATGGGTCCTGCTGAGTCTGAGGCGTTATGCACTATTG
>VBJK01000062.1:0-19428 GCA_005879655.1 Chloroflexota bacterium
ACCGTAAAGGATACAAGTAGCAAGAGGCTTCGAGACGACAGCCTTGCTAGGGAAGTTGTATACCACACGCTGCAAGAGCAAATTTGACTTTGCTATCCGTTGCCGATAAAATCAAAAGCTGCGGTTTGTTAGGCGATGACTCTCTTTCAGATTTAGTCTATCAGATTAAGTTGTATTGGTCTGAATATTCAAATTATGTGGTGGCGGCAAAGACAGTCAGAAAAATGACATCCAACAAGCAAAAGAGTATTGGAAGGACTACAAAAATGAGAAACTACAGAACCATCGATGACGTTACAGAGGAGTATTTCCGTGACCATCCCGATGAGATTGATGAGTACATCAACTTCCTCTTTAAAGAGTATGCACAAGACGGAGATACTGCCACACTGCTTTCTTGCTTACGAGTCATTTGTCGTATCAAGGGCGTGAGCCTCGTCGCAGAAAGCTCCGGTATGAGCCGGAAGGGCGTGCAGAAAGCACTCTCGGAAGATGGCAATCCGAGCTTTGTGAGCGTGAATGCTATCCTGCACGCTATGGGCTATTGGCTGGCTCCGCACAAACTACAAGCTTCTTCGGGTCAACCTAACTAAAGCGCTATAAGAACATTTATCCGAGTAGTAGAGTTGACAAGCTCTCTCCCATGGCGTACCATTACAATGGCTAAAAATGTAAGGGCGGCACATTCGTGTTGCCCTTGTTTGCCAAGTCGGGGGACAGTAGTGAAGACTATTGCTATTTTTTATCAGGGACGAAAGCAGCATTTGTCCCAATTTGCTAATCAGTTAGTGCCTAAACTACAAAAGAATTATGAAGTTCGCGCCGTCGATATCCGCCATGAAGGGCAGGAATGCGCTAGCCCCTCATTTGCAGGTTGCGATATGGTATTGGTTTTGGGAGGCGATGGAACCATTGTGCACGCAGCTCGTATGTGCGCTTGCGTCGATGTCCCGATCGTAGGGGTTAATTTTGGACGTGTGGGCTTCCTGACAGAAATGGAACCAAATGAAATTGAGCAGGAGTTGCCCCACTATCTCGATAGAGACGCCTCTGTCTGGGTCGATAAGCGTACTATGCTTCATGCAGTGCTGGAACGAGATGGAGCGCGCGAAGAGTTTACGGCACTCAACGATATCGTGATTGCCCGTGGGATGTGGCCACGTGTCGTGCAAGTACATGTGTGGGTGGATAATTACTACTACAATACAAGTTACTCCGATGGGATAATCCTCTCGACAGCGACTGGCTCGACTGCGTATAATATGGCTGTCGGAGGTCCTTTATTGCATCCACAGGTGCAAAGTAGCGTCCTGACTCCGATCGCACCACACCTGGCTTCGGATCGCTCGCTGATCTTGCAGCCTGAGGCACATGTCAAACTACAGATATTCACAGGATCGCAAAATGGTGTCTTCTCTGCCGATGGGCAGTTAAATAGAGAGATTAAGGATGGTGCCACCGTCACCGTCAAGAAAAGTCCCTTTGTCACGCAGTTTCTCAGACGTAGGCCACCTACCTACTTTTATCAAATCATCAATGCTAAGCTGAAAAACGACGGCCCACAAGCCACCGAAAGTCATCATGTTACTTGAATTACATATCAAAGATTTTGCGATCATCGACAGCTTGCATTTACACCTGTCCCGCTTGTTTAATGTCTTTACCGGCGAGACAGGTGCTGGAAAATCAATTATTATCGATGCAGTCAATGCTCTGCTCGGTGGTAAGATCGGAGCTGAGTTTGTACGTGCAGGCTGTGAGCGAGCTTCTGTTGAGGGCATTTTTTCTTTGGAGGCTCTTCCCCCTGTCACCAGTGAGTTACAGCCGGTAGAAGTCTTTGCCTCTTCTGCTACGATCGGTGCTGGTGCCAGTACGCTCTATGAAGCATTTGAACATGCTGAAAATGGCTATGCTCAGCGCAGTCGAGCCGATCTCAATAGCGCCGATGCTCGCGTGGCACTCGCGTCCTTATTAAGTGAGTATGCTATCGATGCTGAAGATGAACAGCTTATCCTGTCGCGCGATATCTTCCGCTCAGGACGTACTGTTGCTCGCATCAATGGACGAGCGATGTCCCAGCATATTCTGCAACAGGTTGCCAGCTGGCTGGTGGATATTCATGGCCAGAGCGACCATATGAGCCTGTTACGGCCAGAGCAACATATCAATTATCTCGACCGCTATGCCGAAACACTGCTTCAGCGAGAAGAACTGGAACGCAAGGTGACAGAATGGCGCAATACCCGCAAGACGCTGCAATCGTTACAGCAGAATGAGCGCGAACAGGAACGCCGCGCCCAATTTTTGCGCTTTGAAATTGAAGAGATTGAAAAAGCACAGCTCCACGCTGGCGAGGTCGCAGCGTTAGAGGAGGAGCGCAAAGTCCTCAGTAATGCCGAAAGGCTACGCGAACTCTGTACACTGGTTTACGGCTCAATCAAAGGCTCAGATCTGGGCAACGATGATTTCTCCCCTGCACTCGATCAGCTTCGTATCGCGCAACGCAGCTTAAGCGAGCTGGTCCGCCTCGATCACAGTATGCAAGAGTACGCCGATAGCCTGGCCGAGGCGATCTATCAACTAGAGGATGTGGCCACCAGCGTGAGTAGTTACGAAGCCGATATTGAGGATAACCCACGCCGCCTCGCCGAGATAGAGGAGCGCCTGGACCTGATTGCCAAGCTCAAACGCAAATATGGCTCGTCCATTGAGGAAGTTCTGCAACGTGCAGTGGATAACCGCGCCGAACTTGATACGATTGTCAATCGAGATGCACGTATCGCCAAATTGCAACAGCAGGATGAGCAGTTTCGCCGCGAGATTGGTGCAATTGCCGCACAGCTCTCAGCCAAACGCCAACAAGCAGCACAACGTCTGGCTACGGCAATGGAAGAGCAACTCAACGATCTCAATATGCGACGAGCACGCTTCCAGGTCGCCATTGAACAGGTCGCTGATGAAAATGGCGTACCAGCGAAAATTAAAGAACAACCTGTACAACACTATGCCTGCGATGCAAGCGGGATCGATCGTGTGCAGTTCCTGATCGCGCCCAACCCAGGCGAACCCTTTAAACCGCTCACCAAGATTGCATCGGGTGGTGAAACATCGCGCCTGATGCTAGCACTCAAGACAATTCTTGCTGGTGCTGATGCCACACCCACGCTCATCTTTGACGAGATTGATGCCGGTATCAGTGGACGTAGCGGACAGGTTGTCGGTGAGAAACTGTGGCAGCTGACACGTAATCATCAGGTCATTTGTGTCACGCACCTGCCACAAATTGCTGCATTTGCCGATACGCATTACAATGTGAATAAGCAGATCTTCAATAATCGCACCATTACGCAGGTCAACGACTTGCGCCCAGAACAACGTATCCGCGAAATCGCACACATTATGGGTGGAAATCTCACCGAGTTCTCCTTGAAGAGTGCGGAAGAAATGCTTGCTCGTTCCTCTCTCTGGAAAAAGAATTTCCAATTACAACTCCGCCATCCTGGTAAATGATTTCCTGTGTGGGTACAATGGTCATAAGCTTCAATTCCTTTTTATGCTCCAAATAATCTACTGACTTATTGCTTATTCACCCCATAGTGAATGTACTCGCTTGCTTGGAGGCAGCGTTTTTTGTTACGTCTATTTTGCAGGTGGCCTCCCCGCATAGCAATCCCCATCTGTTAAGCGCTATAATTGAACCTGAAGCGATATTGGTAAAGACTTATACATGCTTTGAAGAAATGGAGAACGGCTATTTATGTTCCCTTATCTACCACAAGCAATACGAGACGAATTGACACAATTGGCACAACGCTATGGCGAACCGCTCGTACGTACTGTGGATCTCGACACGAGCAACCAGTTTGATCCCTTAAACAAGAGCGATCGTTACGGCGAAGTATGCATGGTGATCAGACGGCCCAATGGACATCTGCTCACCATGAAGAAAATACACTATCCACCACAAGCGTATCGCTTGCTCACTGGTGGCATCAATCACGGTGAGTCTATTTTGGCCGCACTACAACGTGAAGTCTATGAAGAGACAGGATTACAAGCAGAAGTCGAGTGCTTTCTTGCAGCAGTAGCCTATCGTACAACCAGCACAGGAGAGGTACCATGCTTCTACACCTTCGCCTTTCTCCTTAATGAGGTAGGTGGCATGTTAGGCTCAATAGACGAAGACGAACAGGTTGAAGCATTTCAAGAAATACTTCCCGCACAATTGCCCGCACTAGCTGACTATTTGGAGCATCTGAAAATACATGACAGCGCAGAAACCGCAAGTAATTGGGGCGAATGGGGACGGTTTCGTGCTGTCATTCACCGCTTGGTGTCGCAAATGCTCCCCCCTTGAGAGGGAGTTGCAGCTGCTATTTTCTCTCCTGATTTTTAACGCCTTCTTTTAAGCTGCATCTGCGTAGTTCTTCGGTCGTGGAAGGGGCCAGCCAAGACTTTGAGCAACTTCGATCCAACCACTTATTGCATCTTTCCCATTTTTTATAGTTTTTTCATAGTTTTTACCACGTGTCATGCATCCATCGAGTTCTGGCACTGTGACAACGAAAATTTTGTCTTCTTCATCCCATGCGATATTCATTGAGTAGTGATGCTCATTCATAATTTACATCCAACTTTCTTTAGCGCTGCTCGTACTTGCTTTATCTGATAATGGTGTGCATCGTCTCCGTTTTCCATTGAGTCAGAGGGATCGTCCTTCTGACTCGGCTTCTTGACAGTTATTTTGAAAATACAAGCATTGTATTAGCCTATGACGGCTTTATATGCTATAATAGGCTACCATATTTACAGGATACAGGCTATAACTTCAGCTTCTCATTTGACAAGGATTTACCTGATGAACAAGAAAATCACGAGCACGATTTTATTATTTTTGGTCTTTATTGGCTTTCTCTGGTGGGGACTGTCAATGCTCGCTACCACGCTGACCTCAGCTACTAAAGATGGTGAAAGCATCGTCTATGCGCTCTTACTGCTGGGGTGTGCTGGTTATGCGCTCGTCTCCATTATCTTGCTACCACGCAAGAAATCACTGTAATAGCGTCTTTGTAGCTTGTTAGGATTCTACTCATGATTGATAACTTACCAACAAAGGCGTTGGTTATTCGTCTTGCAACATCCGAAGATATCCCGTGTATTGAGCAGCTCGATAGCCTCAGTACGTCCCCCACACGCGATATTCACCGCGAAATGGAGAAGTATTTTGGCTCGGTCGATCCTTCAACGCACGAACAGACCTTCATCTTTCTGGCTGAGATAGAGGGGATCGCCAGAGCCAAAGCTGAACTCATGCTGCCGCCCGCCGATACCGCCACTCAGATTGGCTATATTAAACGCGTCGTCGTGCATCCCGATTATCGCAGCAAAGGTCTGGCCAGACTCATTATTCAGCACGTCATCAACTTTGCCCGCACCACATGTCACATTACTGCGATCGATCTGCATGTCTGGGAAGGGAATCAGCCCGCCAAACAACTCTACGAATCACTGGGCTTCAAGCTACAGCACCGGGAATTATATTATCGACTTCACATAGACTAACCTGCTAGTTGTTAATCACAAGTAAGAGCAAAGAATTGCTCCCTTAGTAAGCCCGTGTTTTGTGACGGAACCTTTTTCTTCTTCGTTGTAAGACGTGGATCAGGAAGCAGACGTGTTAAAATCACAACACAAGCACTTCCAGGTACTTCGGCGGGAGGTAAAAGTGCGTCCACCCCATTGGAACAGAATACAGGGCAGTGAGTCATTTTCTTGTTTGTCACCGTCTCTGCGATCTGGGGCAAAGCACATTCTATATGGCACAGCGATCTGTTTTGATGCAGACCACTCGACCACAGACAATACATCATTTCGTGCAGCACTGTCTCGGCATCTTCTTTAGTGAAGATCAATCGCCAGACAATCACCATACAATCATCTTACAACAGCGAGCCGTCTGGATTGCGCTTGCATTGTTTCTTTTTTCTCTTATTGAGCTTTTTAACTGGCTTTTCGCTTTATTAGGTCCACTAGGCACGGTTCTTCCGTTTATGCTGACCTTGGGAAGTTTTGCCGCCATGTGGAAGTCATTCTACCCTGCTACTCCACAGCAACAAGCTGGCAAGAGGTCCACACAACGCTCTATCCCACTCTGGCAGCGTCTTGTCTTCATGCTCTCTCTCATACTCTCTCTGGTCGGCATCGTCGAAATGGGCATGGCGACGGTTATGTGTTTTATGCCGCCACAATTCTCGAATGATGGTACATCTCTCGATACGAATGCGGCGATGTTGCTTGTGCACGGGCGCAATCCTTACACAGATTCCAATATGCTGGACATGTACCGCAAATTCAGGCTAGAACCCAATTGGACAACTCCACTACGCAAAGACCAGTTTGCCAATCGCCTGGACTATCCGACAGTTGGTGAATTTCGTAGCGTCCTCGATACTGCTCTGAAATCGGACGGTGTCGCACCTGAGTTTGAGTCAAAAGTAAGCTATCCAGCTCTGTCATTCCTTACACTGGTTCCATTCGCTCTGTTCGATAACTATAATGTATTGCCATTCTATATGTCTAACGTTCCTATGTGGTCATCTACTGTTGGGGCTAATCTCGACATTTTCTACACACTGCTCATTGTACTGGTCTGGCTTTTACGCGAGTATCGATGGAGTTCGGCGATCTTCCTGGGCCTAGCTATTGCCAGTAAACAAATTGCTTGGTTCTTTGTTCCTTTCTACGCGATCATGATCTTACGCCGCTATGGTAGCAAGGAAACGATCGCTCGTCTCCTCATTGCCGGATCAGTTGCGTTTGCGATTAATCTGCCTTTTATGCTCTGGAATCTACAAGCCTGGCTTGCTGGTGTTATGGCTCCTGTGGCGGACCCTATGTTCCCCCTGGGTATCGGCATTATCAGCTTCAGTCTTGGCCACTGGCTACCATTCTTCTCCAGTTGGGTTTACACAGCTCTGGAGTTGAGCACGATGATTGGTGCACTCCTGCTGTATTGGCGCGTCTGCCGTCGCTATCCAGAGGTGGCGATGCTGCTTGCAGTCCTACCACTGTTCTTCGCCTGGCGTAGCTTGCCATCGTACTTTGCCTGTGTGGCCTATCCGCTCTTTGTCATTAGTGCATCTAACATCAAGCCTGGTGTCAGAAGGGCGCTCTCAACGGTGCGCCAGCGCACAATGGCGATACCGCTGCGCATTGCTGTGGGGATGAAAATACCCGCTTCCATCTAACGCTACAGTCTATGAAGCTAGAGCTGTGCAAGACGATAGTGAAATGGCCCGTGGCAATCCCACGGGCCATTTCACTATCGTCTTGCACAGCTCTAGCAGGAGCTATCCGCCAATTCTCGACATGCTACGGCTAGCTCGTTTGAAGCGTTTATCTCCGATATAATGCTTGAGTTCTTTATGCCATACAGCTTGACGTATGGTATCAGCAATTGTTTCGTCGTCTGCGCCGGACCGCAGTACCGCACGTAAATCGGTCTCTTCGGTTGCAAAGAGGCAGGTACGGAGTTGCCCATCGGCTGTGAGGCGGATGCGGTCACAAGTGGAGCAGAATGGAGCGCTGACAGGATTAATAAAACCTACTTCGCCAAGGCCATCGCTGAAAGTGTAGCGGCGTGCTGTCTCTGAGGGATCGCCCGTAGTAATGGGAATGAGCGCTCCATAGCTGGCCTCAATAATGGCTTTGATCTCGCCACCTGTAAGAATATCTTCCTTGCGCCATATCTGATCGGCATCCAACGGCATGAACTCAATCCAACGCATCACATAAGCCTTATTACGTGCAAAGCGTACAAAGTCAAGTACCTCTTCTTCGCTAAAGCCGCGTATGGCTACCGCATTAATCTTCACAGGATGGATTGCTGGGTAATGCTCTAGTTCGGTCAGACCCTCCAGCACGCGGTCGAGCTGGTCACGCCGTGTCAGCTGAGCGAACTTTTCACGTAACAGGGAATCCAGGCTGACGTTAATACGTGTTAAACCTGCTTCTGCCAGAGCTTTCGCTTGCTGCTTGAGCAGGATACCATTGGTCGTCAGGCTCAGACTACGCAGTTCTGCAAGCTGGTGCAACTGGCGTACAAGCTCAGGTACGTCGCGCCGTACGAGTGGTTCACCGCCAGTGAGGCGAATCTGCTCAATGCCCATGCTGACTGCCACACGACAGATCCGCACCATCTCTTCATAGGAAAGAATGTCTGTTTTTTTGAGCCAGGGAAGACCTTCAGCTGGCATACAGTAAGTGCAGCGAAAATTGCATCTGTCTGTAAGCGAGATGCGCATGCTTTTAATACGCCGTCCGTAGCTATCTATAAGCGCTTCCACGGTAGCCTTTCTTTAGAAATATATGTGGAGGAGGCATGAATATTGCAATAACTATATCACGCAAAGGAGTCCGTCATCCACTCAAGAAGCGGACAACGGACTCCTTTGCGTTGCGTCAATTGATAAGCATTAAATGTCGTAGTAGAGACCGAACTCGATCGGCACCGGACGCAAACGAACCTCGGCGGCCTGATTGCGCTTGAAATCGATATACTTCTCCAGCAAGTCGGTCGTGAAGACGCCACCTTCTAGCAAGAAGGCATGGTCGTTTTCAAGTGCAACGAGAGCCTCTTCCAGGGAACCTGGCACAGAATGGATCTCGCGCAGTTCTGCTTCTGACATGCTATAGAGGTCTTTGTCAACAGGACCATAACCATGATCGCTGGGTTCGATCTCGTTACGGATACCATCAAGACCCGCCATCAGTAAGGCTGCGAACAGGAGGTATGGATTAGCAGCTGGGTCGGGCGGACGGAACTCAACACGCTTCGCCTTCGGATTTTCGCTAATAGGAATACGGACAGCAGCGCTACGGTTGCCGCTGGAGAACACCAGATTGACCGGGGCCTCGAAGCCAGGCACTAGACGCTTGTAACTATTGGTTGTGGGTGCGGCAATGGCCAGAACTATCCTTTTCATAGAATAGCGGCTTTTCATCTTTCCACAAGCTCTGGTGCGTATGCATACCGGAACCGTTATCACCATAGATGGGCTTAGGCATGAAGGTCACGGATTTGCCCTGTTTGAGTGCTGTGTTTTTCACAACGTACTTGTAGAGCATCATGCGGTCTGCGGTAGCGACCAGGGTGCCGAAACGAATATCGATTTCCGCCTGACCGGGAGCGCCGACTTCGTGGTGTTGCGCTTCAACGTGAACGCCCAATTCTTCGAGCTTCAGTACCATTTCAGTACGTAGATCCTGATAGGTATCATTAGGAGATACGGGGAAGTATCCACCCTTGACGCTCATAAGATGGCCCAGGCTACGACCACCATGGTGATATGTGGAGCGATCACTATTCCAATGGGCTTCGTCAGAATCAACCTCGGCATACTGTTTGTTATCCGTGCTTGCGTAGCGCACCTGATCGAAGATGTAGAACTCCGCTTCTGGACCGAAGTAGGCGGTATCTGCAATACCAGTGGATTTCAGGTATGCTTCTGCCTTTTGCGCAACAAAGCGAGCATCGCGGCTATAGCGCTTTTTCTCGCCAGCAGGACCCGGATGGGCAATGTTACAAACCAGACTCAGAGTTGGGACAGCCGTGAAGGGGTCTAAAATAGCGGTTGCAGCGTCGGGGATAATGAGCATATCGCTGTCTTCAATGGACTGGAAGCCGCGAATGCTAGAACCGTCGAAGGGAAATCCTTCAACAAAGTTATCCACACTCAACTCATGCGCTGGGACGCTGAAGTGTTGCCACGTGCCTGGTAAGTCGGTAAACTTCAGGTCTACCATCTTTACGCCATTCTCTTTGGCAAACTGTAGAACCTCTTGTGGAGTCATGAATGATCTTCTCCTCGTACATCTATCCCTGCATCGTTGCCGGAATTGTCGGCTTGCATTGCCCAAATGTAGTTATGGCTATTATGCATAGTATCGATAATCTCATCGTCAGCTTATATGCTGAGTTTGCATATCTGTACCTATAATATGCCGCGAGTGTGAGGGATGCTACAGTCACTTTGCCTGAAAGTTATGGGTGTGAAATTGTACATTTTGCACAATTCCTATGGTATGATTTGTCATGATAAGCTGAATACAAGTTATAGATGTAAATAAAGCATAAAGTGTTTTAATGCATATTTTGTGTTACTGGATGATACTGAACGGTAAGTTTATGCCCAGCGAGTAGGGTTTAGACCAGAAATTGTGAGAAAACTGTCGGTTCCATCGTCTTAAGAATGTATGGGTTAAAATATCCATCAAATAAGATATAAAGGTGAACGTATGGATATGCATGATCAGACCCCTGCGGAGCAAAGGTCTCCATCTCTGGCTAAGATCGGGCGTCGTCTTAAGCAGATAGAGCGCCGTCCGCTGATATGGGGCGTTATTGGCTCTGTCTTGGGTATGGTGCTTGGTTGTGTTGGCCTCTTCCTGGTTAGCTCTCTATTTATGGGCGATAAGGGGCTTGTTCAGGTTCCTGCTTCTAATGGCAATGATGCAATTATTGTACAGATAAGCGCTCCCTATCTTGCACAGATGGTGCAGAAAAGTATACAGGCCGGTGGCATACCCGGTGATATCAAAAATGTACAAGTCTCTTTTAACCGTAATAGTCAGATGACGGTTGCTGGCGATAATAAGGTGAACATACTAGGTTTTGACGTTACTAAGCATTTTACAGTATTACTGCAACCATTTGTGCAAGATTGCCAGGTTCGTGTACGAGTATTACATGCTGATCTGGATGGTATTCCCACTACTGCTTTAGTGAGTCTGTTAGAGGGACAGATAGATCAGCAGTTACAAGCTATGATGTCCACTATGCCTAAAGGGTTTACGTACTGCGCATCAAACGTCCATGCGGAGCGTCAGAGGTTGGTGATTATTTACTCTGCAACACCGACATAGCGAAAACAGCAAGTAATAAATTGTATGCACAAAGTACGAGACATATATGATACAATGAGAAAATATCGTGAGGAGCTTTTTTGTATTGGGGCCTTTAGAGCATGACTGAGACTGAGAATATTCTCTCTCCCTTTAATTTGACTGAGCGTTTGCAGATTTTTAGCTATCTTGTCTCTTCTAATCGGGTACGGTGGTATCGTGTGATTATGCGCGTCTTTTTGCAACGACACCGCGAGCTATACCGTTACCAACTTACAGCACAAGAGGTACGAGATGCGGTACGTGATAGCTTCGATCCTGAATATACGCTCGAACAATGCCAGAACGATCTTGCCGCTCTGAAGGAGTGGGGCAATATCATTACGTTTTACGATGCAAGCCGCGCAACCTCGATCGCTAGTTTTCTCTCGCCAGCTCTACTCTATCAAGCGACGCCTGCTGCTATCGCTGTTGAGACCTTTCTGGATGAGCAAATGCGTGCCAGTGCTAATAGTGGTGCTCTACGCCAGGGTGATTTGCCCCGTCTGTGGGAGTCTTTGCAACAGCTGAATGAGGCATTACTCATACCAGTTCATGCGATGACGGCTACGCGCGCCCGCGCTATCGCTGAGGAATGGCAACGGGCCTTTGAAATCTGGAATACGATGGCGCGAGAAGCTGCGCAATACCTCGCCAATATGATCAATGCAGCACAGCAATCACGTCCAGACTTAGAGGCATTCCAGTTCTACAAAGCGGCGGTTGTGGCCTATGTCCATGGCTTTGCGCAATCACTGACGCAGTATAGTCCTCGCATTCGTGGACAATTTGCTGAGTGGGCCAAAACTGGCAGACGGGAACGCTTGATTGAGATTGTGGCACGCCACCTCGATCCGCCCTCACCAACGCTAGAGAGCCACCCCTCGGCAGAAGAACTGCTCCAAGATGCCCGCAACCAGGCCGATGCACTGGAAAACTGGTTCGCCGAGGGCAAGAACGCCGATTCATTCCGACGCAATGCACTTGCCGAAGTGGATAAGGTGGTACGGCGTGCCTCTATCCTGGCGTCTACCGCACGTCCCAGTGCGAACTACGCTGCTCAGCTTCATACGTTGGCACAGCAACTTTTAGCTGCCAGAGATGGCGAAACGGCGCAGCAACTTTTCTCAGTCGCTTTTGCTAATATCTTGCCTATCCATATGCCTGAAAGTTTGGCTGGTACTGCTAGCGCCGTTCAGGAAACCCATCAAACGAGCGTATGGGAGATGCCTCCGGCGATCAAGCTGCGCTTGCGACCGGTCAATCGTTCATCGCGTGGGAATCTGCCATTAGAAGATCCAATTATCGATAATCGCACTATTTTGCGTGAGCTGGTGGCACAGCATGAGCAGAAAGTCAGAGAGCAACGCGCACGTTTTGCACGCCTCTTTGCAAGTAATGTGCTCGATATTGGCACTATCGAATATATCACGCCAGCAGATCGCAGTGCACTGCTAGAGGTTATCGATGCCTGTCTTGGTCAAAGCCAGCATCAATATCATGCCCCCGATGGCTCGGTGATTGTCCTGCACAATCCTGACGAAGCAGCATTCACCGTCCTTGATGCCGACGATGGGGTGCTGTTGTTGCCGCGCTATCGTATGGAGCGCTATGAGGTAACAGAAGATGGTTTCAATCCCTCATTTTCAATCCCTAACGAGAGAAAGGACATTGGCTCCCGCTACCTCCCTAAAGGGGAAGTATACACACCAAATCCTCATGAGTCAAGTGGAAATGCACCAGTGTCCACCAGTGGAGGATAGCGTCAATGCCACCCAGAACATTATTGCGCCGCCAATCTCCGACGGCAGACCTGATCAAGGCGCACATTACATTGATGGAAAAAGAGATCATTATCTCTTCACAAGCTGATCTGTTTCGCTTGGTAGAGCATCACTATCGCCGCTTACAATCCTGGCACGATCAGCATACGGGCTGGCGTATTCAGCGTAGCAGTGGTGTGATCCGTCTCATTCGACATCTTAGCGCGACCACTCCCGGCTATCAGTACGAGCGGTTGAGAGAACCACGCGATTTTGCCTGTCTGGTCTGGACGCTCTGGTATGCGGAAAACCGTCAGCTTAGTGGCCGTGGGAACGATCAGCAATTCCTGCTCTCGCAGCTGGCAGAGCAAATTCAAGAGCAATCAACGCTGCAAGAGCAAGAAGCAGGCTTTGATTTTCGTCGTCCAGCTGATCGCTACAGTATCCAGCGTGCACTGCAATACCTGGAAGACCTGGGAGGCTTGCAGTTGGTCGAGGGTCAAACGCGTGAATGGGTGGAGCAGACCCCCGATGCTGATGTTCTGTATGAATTTACCGATATTGCCCGTTCACTGGTCGTGGCACTGAAGCCGCAGGTAGTCGCATCTCTGGCCGAGCGTCTCGCCGCTGGTGGCGCAACGCTACAACCAACCAGATTACCAGAGGCATCCAGTACACCGGCTTTGTTACGCGTCTGGCGTGCCTTACTGCTCGGTCCGGCCCTGTTTCGTTTCGACGACCCGGCAGCATTTGATGAGCTACTCACACATGCCGATAGTGTCGCCAACGAACTGTTAGAAACGTTCGGCTGGCTCCTCGATATCCACCGCGACTACGCCTGTGTTGTGCGAGCCAGCGGCATGTCGATGGGACCCGTAGCCACTTTAACGCCCTACGGCACCAATGATCAGATTGCGATGTTGCTGTGCGTGGCCATGCGTGAGCAAGTTACGTCTGGTGCATGGCCTAAGCCAGATGCCTACGGATGCTTGCACGTTACGACGGAAGATATGAGTGATCTGCTGTATACAGTACGCGAGCGTTACGGAGAGCACTGGGGTAATGAAGCGCGTAAAAAGAGCGCACAGAGTTTGCTTAACGATGTCTATCGCAAGATGCGCCAGATCGGTATTCTGCGTGGTCCAGACGAGATTGGCAATGTGCTCATTCTGCCCACGGCGGCGCGCTATTCTGCTACCTATGAGCAGGAGAGCGAGGAGACGACGCCGCGTAGCCGCAGCAAGGAGAGCCAGGGAACGAAGACTCGTAGCCGTGGCAAGACAACAGCCAAGCAGATAACTCTAGCAGAGGCTGTAGCAGCAATACATTCTACTAAGGATAGCAAGAATTTGTAATGGAGAAGAATTACAAAGTTTATGCAAAAGACATTTGATGATTTCGTAGCCGAAGCGAGGGCTACAAACGGATCAAGCGAAGATCGCCTCATACACCAAGTCGCCTCATTTGTTGACCTACTACAAGGCCAGCCGGGCGGTCCACAGGGATACCGCTTGCGCCGTATTCTGCTAACCAATTTCTGGCTCTATGGACAGCAAGAATTTGAGGTCCCGCATGGTCGCCTCTTTCTCGCTGGCGAGAACGCTAGTGGCAAATCGACCGTTCTGACCGCCGCATTGCCGCTTGGGCTGGATGGCGACCTACGGCCTAATCGCCTGGATACATTCGGTGGACGTGAGCGCCACATCGAATATTACGTGCTTGGTGGTACAGAGTCGGCGACCCCTTATCAGCATGAGCGGCGTACTGCATATATCGCGCTGGAGTTCGAGTGGTGCGATCCCGATCACCCACCCATTGCGGAAGAAATACGCCAACGCTGGGAGAACGGCGACCGCGAAAGTACGCGCTTTCTTACTATTGGTCTGAGTCTTGCAGGCAATGCCAACGTGACCGACCGTATCCGGCCCCTACGCTTCCTGATTACTGATGGCTCGCGCCTGGGCTACGATCTTGATACGCTCTATGAAACCGGTACGCGGCATGAGAAGCGTGCCTATGATCATTCGCGCTTCAAACAAGTGTTAGAGGGTCATGGTATCATCTGCGATTCACAGGCTGACTATGAGCGTCAAGTCTCTCGCTACCTCTTCGGTTTCAGCGATGTCAAGGATTTTGAGAAGTTAATCAATCTCCTGCTGGTACTGCGCCGTCCCAACCTGAGTACCGAACTCAGTTTCTCACGCGTGCATGACTATCTAAAGATGTCCTTACGTAAGATTTCGGGCGAGACGACCTCGCGCGTCATTGGCACGATCGAACGTATCGATGCTATCCAGAGTGAGATCGAGCGTATTCAGGAAGCCTACGATGCAACCGATCGTGTCCATCGTGCACGGCAAACGCTGGCCGTTGCCCATGCTCAGCTGGCAAGTTGCGAGTTTGCGCTTGCACAACTGGCCGAGGATGCTATCCAGAACCGTGTGGCGAGGTGGCGCAGAGAGCTGGACAAAGCCATCAACGAGCGCAACCAGTCCGAGCAGCGCATACAGGACTTACAGACCGAACAATACCACTTGACAGGCCAGATCAAAGCGCTAGAAGCCAGCGAGGGCTTACATGTTGCAACACAGCTAAGCGCAGCTCGTGAGCGCCAGCAACAGACGGCGGCTCAGTTGCGTCTGCAAGAACAGAACTTGGAGGCCACACGCCACATCATCGCAGAGAACACGACCAATCTAGAACGATACTATGCACGCTTTGCACGCATCAAAACCGAGAGCGTGTCTCATTTGCATGAGCTACAAAGTATCGCCAGTGAGGAAGTGTTCTGGGATGCCGCCGCCATACAGCTGGAGCAAGCACAACAACAGATAGCCACTGTGACGCCTGATATGCTTGCAGCACCTGAAATACCAGCGGCGGTGACAATGCTCTCTGGAGAACAGATTGACGAGCGTATGACGTGGTTACGTCACCTAGAGGCATTGCATCAGCAGCGCGAGAAAGTAGAAGCACAGGTTCAGTTCGCACGTGGGCAGGAAACGACACGCTTTCAGGAATTGGATGAGGCACGCCGCCATTTCCAGACCGTCTATGATCGTGGATACGAACTACAACAAGGGCTTGACACAGCATTGGAGCCGTTCCTGGCCGAGCACGAGAACTCCTCACACTTCGATGACAAGGTCAATCTCATACAGGATGAAGTTGACGAGTCACAGAGCCGTCAACTCGTAGAACATTTCGCCGCCCTCATCAAAGGCTATCGCCAGACGATCAGCTCACTGGAAACCGAGCTGAGCCAAGCTGCCGAGCAAGCGCGGGGAAAACTTGGTGAGTTGCAGCGGCTCATGGGCGGCAAGCTGCGCGAAATTGCCGAGGTCAAAGCCCTCTATGAGCAGAAGTTACACGAACCGGAGTATACGCCACCTCGTTCAGCTCGCCGTATGCAAGCACGCGCAACATTACTTGAGCATGGCATTGCCGCACAACCGCTTTACGCCCTGCTGGATTTTGTGCCAGACCTCCCAGCAGAAGAGGCTGGTCGTATCGAATTTATGTTAGAGGATGCTGGTCTGCTCGATGCACTGGTCGTTGCTCCCGATCAGGTCTCCGCTGCCGATGCCCTACTTACCGCAGCTGGCCTGGGTGATTGCCGCCTGGATAGCGCTGCCATCGGCAAACTTGCTCATCAACAGCATGTGGGGCGCGCAGTCTTGCGTTTCGATAGCGCTCAGGATGGCCAATGGGCGGTGATTACCACAGAACTGCTTCCTGTAATTGGCAGGTATGCTGAGGAGAACGGGAATGTGGGCGGCTATAGTATGCACAAGGAGGGCACCTGGACACATGGCGTGCTCACTGGACGTACTGGAACTGGCCAAGCATATTGTATTGGCAAAGCGACCCGTTTGAGCGTCAGGCAACGCGAACTCGCCGTACTGGATCAGCAACGGGCACGCCTTGATGCAGAGCTGAAGGACTTCACTGATTGTTTCGCTGATTATGAGCAGCAGTTGCGTCAGTTTCAAGAGAAGCAAGCGCAGCTACGCAATATACTAAGCGATAGTGGCATAGAGAATCTCTATGCAGAACTCGTGCAGACGCATAGTGTAGTAGAGAAAACCAGAGGTAAATATCAGAAAGCCCGTCAGCAGACACAGGAAGCTCGCCAGCAGTATAATGTACTACTAGCTAGTCTAGAGCGTGAAAGCCGAGGCATAGTTCAGCTAGCTGAAGACGCGCGCCGTGTACAAACAGCGCTCATCGGGATGCTCAAACTGAAAAACGAAGCGCGAGCGTTGCGCACTCAGCTCGCCAGTCTGCTCCATAGCTGGGAAGAGTATCAGAAAGCGCGTACAGCTTTGGAGAGGGCAAAAGCAAATGAGATCAACGTTGCCAACCTGTACGAGCATATACGTTCGCAGGCTGTGCAGACACAGGCTGAGGTGGAAGAATTGCAGCACGTGGCCGCTTCATCTAATATTGAAGAGATAAGCCAACGCCTACAGACCTTGCGTGAGTACAACGAGGCTCTCTTTGCCGATCTGGATGTAGCCAAAAGCGCTTTTGCACGTGCTGATGAACGTGTACAGAATGTAGAGAATAATCTGGCGGAGGCCAGAGCCGCTCTCCAGCTCGCGCAAGCGGAGCGTGAAGATAGACAGACGCGTTTCGCGCAACTGTTGGCAGCGTATCCTGTGGAAGATCTGATAGCTGCACTACAGTTGGTGAGCGAGGGCAAAGCTATGGGCGGTGCTCGCCAGTTGCTCGGTGACGAATTACGCGAGAATGAGCTACTGGCGCGCAAAGAACGTCTGGAGGGTGAATACCGCGAGACCTATAATGCTCTCGTGCGCACATTTACTCACGAGCAACCAATCCTGCTAGAATATGGGCCAGACCTGAATGATCAGGGACACGTTGTTTTCCTCAACGAAAACAGAAGTATTCCACTAGAACTGTTAGACATTCTGGGCAATCGCATCGAAATGCAGAAAGCGCTACTGGATGCAGAAGAGCGTCAACTGTTCGAGAATTTCCTCTTGCAGGAGATTGCCGAGGCGATCCGTATGCATATTCTAGAAGCCGAAGAATGGGTACAGCACATCAACGGCGTCCTGAGCAATCTGCCCATGATCGGCGAACATTATTCGCTACAATGGAAGCCACCCGCTGAGTACGACATGGCCAAACTGGGTAGCCATCTAGCTCAGCATTACCATTTGTTACGCAAGCCTGCTCAAATGCTGACGGGTGAAGAGACAGAGGCACTAATGGGCGCATTCCGACGCGAGATCGACTCTGTACGCTTGCGTCAGCAAGAAAATCCTGAGACCAACTTTATGGAGGCGCTCGCACAGATCTTTGACTACCGTGAATGGTTCCACTTCGATGTTTGGGTGACATCCGTTGGTGGTCAGCGCCAGCGTCTGACCGATCGCATAGCTGGCACGCGCAGTGGTGCCGAACAACTGTTTGCGCTCTACGTCCCGCTCTTTGCCGCGCTGGGTGCACTCTATCGTAGCGCGGCACCCGGTGCACCTCGTCTACTAGCCCTGGACGAAGCCTTTGACAAAGTAAGTGCCGCTAACACACAGCGCATCATAGAATTCCTGGTCTCGCAAGATTTCCAGTGGATCATGACGGGTCCCCAGGTCAGTGGAGCTGGCTCAAAGATTCCAGCCTGTGCTCGTTACTTGATGATCCACGACAAGGGTTCATCGGTAGCAACGGCATCGGCATCATTCTGGAGCGAAAGTCGCAGTCGATAATGCAGCACAATGGAGCAGCAGGAGCACAGAGAGCGCTCATTTTCTTCGCACGGGCTGGCTTGACACGCTTGTTGGAGAAATTGCGCGCGAAATACATTGCCGAAGGGCAGATACGGGGTCAGGTTATATTGACCGATGCCTCGTTGGAAGAGCGGCGTGAACTTGCCAGCTTTCAGGGGAAGCCTCTCTACCGGGACTCAACCGTTAAGGTAAAACTTGCCGAGATGGATCAGGCTTTGCGCAATAGCGGCTTTGCTTGCTCACTACTCGACGTGATCACCGCACTGCGTCCCAACGAGCCGCTAGAGACCAGCCCTGAACGCCGTGCCGCTCGCGCTCTCTATCAGGCTGATTTTCATCAGGCCCTGCTCTCCATCGCTTCAGCACTCCCTGAGCATGGGCATGGTCACACCTGGCTCCTGCACGGAGTACATGGGCTAGCATGGCTCTTCTCTCGTTACAAAAACGCAACGGCGGCTGAGCAAAAGCGTCAACTTGCTATCGTCCGCTACGTTGCTGGCCTGCTCGATCAATTACCTGATCCTGCCAATCCTGATCGCTTGGCACTCTTTGCACAAAGGACGAGCGGTGATCCTCATACCCTTGACCCCGATCAGCCGGAAGGTCGTCTCTTCCTGCTCGCACTGAGCGATCTTTTTGCCGATGCAGCACCTGTGCAGGATCGTGCCCATGCGTTGCGCCTATACAGTCAAGCGGGGCTGCTGGTTGATACAGTCTCGTCCAGCGTTGCCGTCTTTCACCTGGCCGGAGCTACTCTGCCTGTGGGTGATGCTGATCCACTGTTACAAGCGGCAGGTGCACGCGTGCTACTCCTCCCACAGCGTCAGTTGCTTGAGTGGAGCCAGATTCAGCCAGCGCGAACCCATATCTACGGCATTGAGAATCCACAGGTGTTTGAAGAGGTGGTAGATGACCTCTTGCGTCATGATAGGCACGCAAACTGGCCTACGCTGATCTGTACGGCAGGT
>VBJK01000062.1:19531-55993 GCA_005879655.1 Chloroflexota bacterium
CATTGCAATCTGAAGGGGTGCCTGCGCCTGCTAGTGAACTTGACCAGCTTAATGCGTTGCCTGCGGTTTTTGCGCCGTTGGTGGCTGTGATGCGGGAGGAGTAGCGGTGGGGTTATCAGGAGGGGATTGTGCGTGTGTTGGTGAGAGATGTGTTGATGGATGTTACGTAGATGATAAAAAGCATAAAAGGTCCTTCAAAGCCGAGGCGTCTTAAATAGTAAATCAAATCCTTGCGTTTGATTGGTCCAATTGACGGCATCAAGCTACTTCCTTAATCTTGAGTTCAATTCCATCAACAACCGGTAATGGCAGATGTAGTGCAACGCGTAAGAGAAGCCATTCCTCTAAAACTTCTTCTAACTCATCGCGACATGCTTCAAGCGTATCAGCATTAGCATAGACTCCATTGAAACCAACAACTTCGCCATAGAAAGTCCCATCATCTGGTAGAATTTCATACTTTGCTTTACCCATAGCGGCTCGTATGTATTTTGTTAGCATTGGATGCGTCTGCTCTTTCTTTTTACAGTAATTATACTGCCTACATAGCAACTAATACCTAACCTCACCTTGCCTGCCAGACATGTACCTCAAGCTTGCCCATATCAACAAAGCTATACTGTAGCAAAGATCTGTTCAAGGGAGACTGTTCAACCAAGCAAAGCTAGTGACAAATAACCATACTTTACGCGTCATGTCAACCCTGCTGAAATGACAAAGAGTGATCTTCCCCCACCATTCCTCCGTATCCCCTAACAGACCAACCCAACAAAGCGCCACCAAGCACCCTTACCAATACTCCAAAGTGTCATTCAGAGAAATACCCCTTCAGGAGGGTCCTATGAAACGGCTACACATACTTTTCAGCCTCAGTTCACTGGCAGTCATCCTTGTTAGCATCGAACGCTTTTCCATCACCACGCGTATTCTTTTACAACCATATGACTTTCTGCGATTACATGAAGCCATACAAATGACTGCCCTTATCCTAGCAACAGTAATTATCCCTTTTTTCGTTTTTAAAGAGGTTACGCACGACTTTTCGCTTCTGACACAGGGATCGAAGAAAAACTTGCTCATGGCCGCCTTGTTTGTCACCGGCATATACTTCTATGCCAGTGGTAACGCATACCACGAACTTGCCAGCTTCCTCCTCAATCAGTATTGCGATATCAAAAATGTGACAGGGTCATTATGTAAAGGTATGTTCTTCAACGATTACTATGTGGGAAACGGGCTGTACTTTGTGGGAGCCTTCCTCATGACCATCATCCCAATCCTCTTTGAGGTTGCTCATCCTCGTTTTCTGATGAAGAGGAGCGATTTCTTTCTGCTCATACCAAATGTGCTCTTCTATGCACTGGCAATTATAGCCTATGCAGGTTTTGATCGTGTACTCGTTGGATTGGTCTATTCGCTATTCACTATGCTCTTTGTCCTTGTTATCATTCTTATCCACAGGAAAGAGGCAAAACGTCTTCCTGTGACCAATTATACAGCGCTCATTTATGTGATAGGAACAGCAGTTGCATGTATTGTGCGCTTTCTCCACTAACTAGTGGACAAGCATTCGGTGTACCCACAAGATCAGTTTCGCCCGTGTGCCATGGCCCGTTTTTTGCCTCATCGTCGAGTAATACAGTGAGAGAGCGCGGTCAGGAAAACGTGACTCCCATGCAATTTTCTGGATGCCCATCTATTTACGAAGAAAGACGCTCAAAAGACACTAACAAAGATGCTCCAAAAGACACCGAGAGGTTAAAATAATTTCAAGAAAAGGGTAATCTGCCAAGTGACCCTGTTTTGTAATGCTTTTTCTTTTTGAAAGGAGAAAAAGAGAATGTCACAGTTTCCAAGTGGTTTCGATCAACAGGCACTGGAAAAGCTCCAGCAATCAGGTGTAGCAGAGCGGGATCGCCGCTTCCGCGCAGCTCATCAGGATTTTCTCGAAAAAGCTAAGAGGGAGGAGCAGGGGCTATCTCTCATAACTGGTAGTCTAGGTATGAAGAGCCAAAATGTAGAGCACGCGATGGCTGCAAAGCGTAAAGAGACGCAAGCACTTGTACGCCAGGCCCAGCCAACTCCTTTTAAGCCTCCCAAGGGGCACAACCCGGTACGCTATGCTCCTTTTGACTCTCCTTATAGTGCTATCGACTGTGGAGGAATTACGGAATGCACTCTTCGTGGGCCTAACATGCATCTGTCGGCTTTTGGTACTATTCACAGCAAGAGGGAACTCTCTACATCACTGCCCAGGCATGGATTTGGGGTGTAGGACACATCTTCTCTGGTCTGTTTGGATATGCATCAGCTTACTGCGGACTAAGGGCTTATATCGAGGAGTACACAGATAGCGGCCTCAATGTATATACATCTATCACTGACATTTACAACAATAGTAGTGCACTGGCCTTCGATATAACCAATTTCGACTGGGTGAGCCGAACAGTCAGCATTGCCGTTCCTACACGGGCCAACACTTGGTATACAATCTGGACCGATGATGTGCAGAGTGTTTACGCTAGTGGTATCGCAGATGCCGTATCCAATTTTGACATGTACGTTGGTCCGGTTGCCTACTTTACGGAATAGCTCTTGCTCATCCTTCACGACAACAGACAATGTTCAGCTGCTAGATGATAGCAGCCATATAAACCCTCCTTTAGGGTGAAGTGAATGAGCCAGTAGCGTGTCAGAGCAGCTCAGCCTATCTGATACGCTACCATTATGTCTTTCATTCTGTAAATCTTATGACCTGTCATGTAGTTGTCATTACTGATGCTTCATGCCAGGAAGGCGGCTGGTACAGGATAGCGGTCTTACCTGGCATGGGAATTGAGGACTGCCTGCTGCGGTAACTGCCAGGGGAGCGAGAAGGAGAAGGTCGAGCCTCGTCCCTCTACGCTCTCCACCCAGAGCTTGCCACCGTAGTGCTCAATGACCTCACGCGAGATCGACAGCCCAATGCCCAGGCCAGGAGCAGTTCGCTCGTGCCTGCCCTCTACACGATAGTACCGCTGGAAGACTTTCTCCTGTTCCATTGCGGGGATGCCGATACCGAAATCTTGGACGCTGACCGTCAGGCACTCAGCTGTAGAGCTGATATGAACAATGATCTGCTCTGCCTGGGGTGAATATTTCACTGCATTAGAGAGCAGGTTGCTTAATACCTGTTCTAGACGCTCACGGTCGCAGGTGAGAGTTCCCGTTGTGCTCCCCCTGATAGAGATCTGATATTGACTGTTGGCCTGTTGGAATTGCTCGACCACCTCGTGCACTAGCGCATCCACGTCCACATTCTCGTCAATGAATGTCAATTTTCCTGCCTGAATCTTTGAGAGATCGAGCAGGTCATCAACGAGCCGAGAGAGTTGCTGCGTCTGTGTCTCCATGCGTGCGAGCGCACGCAGAGCGTGTGGATGCTCCTGCGTGCGTGCCAATTGTCTCTGAATGAGTTGTGTATAACCTTTCAAGACGGTCAAGGGGGTGCGCAACTCGTGGCTAGCCATACCAATAAACGCGTCTTTGCGTTGCTCTAACGCACGCCGCTCAGCCATCACGGCTGCCAGAATCAGCGTTGTGGCAGCCGTGATGCCCATAAAAGTTTGTAAGAAGAATAACCTGAGCGAAAGGCTATCTGCCGAGAAGAGAGACGCCCCCTGGATGGACCCAACAAGAGCAATACAAGAGAAGATCGCAAGGCAAGAGGCGACAGCACACTGACCAAAGCGCAATGCCGCCCAGATGAGTGGTGGGAACACGAGATAGGTGATGGGGTATTCCTGGCGACCAGGATGAAGGAGCCTTAGAAAGACAAAAAGTCCGACCGCGATCACCAGTGTGCACAGGAGGCTCAATTCTAGCAGACGCTGGCGGGAGGGGATCACCAATGGTCCCTGACTCCAGATCAGTAGCACTGGGGTCAACAAGAGCAGACTGATCATATCTCCAAGCCACCATGCCGCCCAAGTCTCAAACGCCGCTGGCCAGACAATGACCTTGCCGAGCAGCAAACTCCCTACCCCCAGTGTGGGGCTGATAATGGTGCCGATGGGAGCCGCCAGTAGCACGAGGGTCAGCACATCATGCAACGAGTCCAGCTGCGCTCGCACTCCTGCACGTTTGAGCAACGCAGTAGAGACTACAACTTCCAGCGTATTGCCGATGGCGATGCCCACAGCCACGAACCAGGGTGCTCCCGTAAAGAAATTGACGAGAAAAGCTCCCAGGGCAACCGCAGGCCAGAGTCGGAAACCCCATAGGAACAAGGCAGCCACCGAGAGTCCCGAGGGCAACCAGACCAGCGTAGCAAAACCACTCACAGCTGCCAGGGACAGCCCTATCCGCCCGGTAGCGAAGTACAGGGCTGTTAGAGTGAGCAACTCTATTCCATACCAGAGGGCTGGCACAAAGTCAATTCTTCCAGCTCTCCTCTGTGGAAGTGGCCAACGTACATTCCACTTCATCTCCCCATTTGCTCCTTTCATCATCTCTGACCTTCATGGCGTCACGAGCTAATCTATGAATGAGAGCACATCACTGGGAAGAAATGCTGGCTCAACCAGGACTTCCTCTTCAAGACTCCCGAAGTCTCATGCTATCATCCAATCTGTAAGAGGTCAAGCCCAACGACCTTAATCTCTTGTCGTGGTTATTTTCATTGCTTTTTTATGCCGATTCTATGAGTATTTAATGCCTCGTGGGCTATAATGTTCTGGCAGATGAAAAGCAGTTGTTTCTGTAAACGCTCTTTATCTATTGCAGTATCTTGAGACGGATGGAAAGAATCAGGAAAACCTGATGCCGCTCATTATGCCCACTGACATGGACGAATCTAACCGCACTATGCTGAACATGTCAAGTGGTTTTGCACTAGGTCTGTACTATGTGCAAGAACCTATAAGTTGACCATTATCATTGAACTTTTTGAGAGGTACATATGAACAAAGAATACTACCTTGACATGAAGACGCTCCTCCAAATCCTAGGCAGCTCCTCAGCAATACTACAAACAAAGCTCACGTTGCCGAAGGCGAAAGGGCAGTGTCTGGGGCGTGTCTTTGTAAAAAATGGACAAATTCTTGAATGTCTGATAGCTCAATCCGATGGCAGGCCGCTGATGGCTTTCGATGATGCCCAGGAGCGGTTACGTGCGCCAAGACTGTGGCAGGTCAGCCTTGAGCCAAATATTGAAGTGACGCTGAAGGTGGTAAAGCGTCAAATGGTCAATCTTCCTCACCCTTTGACGACGGCCCATGTTCCTCAACAGAAAAATGCCCTCACCCCTGCCTCCTTACAGCAGTTCAAGCGCAGAGATCGCATTGTTCTTCAGATGGTCCTAGCAATCATTAATGGGAAACGTAGCATCGATGAAATTAAGTATATGCTCAATCTACTTCCTGAGCGCGTTGAGGCAGCTATTAACATCCTTCGTTCACTCGAAGTTATCTATGTTAAGACAGTATCTAACGTATCTTTACCGGAACAGAGCGAGCTATAAAGGACAAGAAAGTTGCAAGATCATGTTACAATAGTCTCAGACGCAACGGCTCATACTCAACAAAGCTGCAAGCACAACCACGTTCCTGACTAGAATGAGGAAGCGTTTTGGAAAAACACAAAATATTGCCCGCAAGTGTGCAAACCGCCGTAGCGCAGGCCATGCAAATTGGTGCAAGCACCGACGCATTTAGTCGGGAAAGCATCCAGAAGGCCCCGCGCATCCGCGATGCTAAACTGGTACATAGCGTTTGTCCCTACTGTGCCGTAGGTTGCGGTCTCAATGTCTATGTGAAAGATGGCCAAGTACTTGACATTGAAGGCAATCCCAATAGCCCGATCAACCACGGGACGCTTTGTCCCAAAGGCTCAGCCACCTTTCAATATACGGTCAATCCAAGTCGCCTGACAAAGACGCTCTACCGCGCTCCCTATAGCGATCACTGGCAAGAAGTCTCGCTCGACTGGGCGATGGAACAGATTGCGCAACGTGTCAAAAAGACGCGCGATGAGACCTTTGTCACACAACTACCCGATGGGCGCGAGGTCAACCATACTCTGGCCATGGCCTCGCTTGGTGGAGCAACGCTGGATGTCGAAGAAAATTATTTGATGAAGAAGCTCCTGACTGGTGGATTGGGCATCATTTCCATTGAAAACCAGGCTCGTATATGACACAGCTCTACGGTGCCCGGTCTGGGTACAACATTAGGGCGTGGTGGTGCCACCACCTTTCCACAGGATCTTGTCAATAGCGATTGCATTTTAATCATGGGCAGCAATATGGCCGAGGCCCATCCGGTAGCGTTCGCCAATGTGGTGAAGGCTAAGGAGCGTGGTGCCAAAGTTATCCATATTGATCCCCATTATTCGCGCACATCGGCACTGGCAAACCTGTATATCTCTATACGTGCGGGAAGTGATATTGTCTTCTTAGGGGCTATTATTCGGCATTTGCTGACAAATAATGCATATTTTCATGAGTATGTGGTGAACTATACCAACGCGCCCATGCTCATCCGCCAGGATTTCAAAGATACTGAGGACCTCGATGGCATCTTCTCTGGGTATGATGCAGTGACTGAGACATACGCCGATCAGAGTAGTTGGGATTATCAGCGTGATCAGCATGGGAGGCCGTTACAAGATCCCACACTGCAAGATCCACAATGTATCTTGCAGATTATGGGGCGTCATTTCGCGCGTTATACGCCAGAGATGGTCGAAAGTGTGTGTGGTGTAGCCCGCGAACAGTGGCAACAGGTTATGCAAATACTGCTTGAGAATATGGGACGCGAACGTACGACGGCCCTGTGTTATGCGGTCGGCTGGACACAACAGTCCAAAGGTGTGCAAATCATCCGTGCTGCCGCTATCATACAATTACTGCTGGGCAATATTGGCCGTCCCGGTGGCGGCATCATGGCGCTACGTGGACACGCCTCGATCCAGGGTTCAACTGACGTGCCAACACTGTATGATCTATTGGCGGGCTATATGCCTCAACCAGCGGCACCGCTCGTCGCCCAACCATCATTTCAATCCCCATCGGGAAAGGACATTGACTCCCGCTCCCTCTCCACAGAGAAAGTATACCTACCAAATCCTAATGAGTCAGGTGAAAATACACTAGAGGAATACATTGCGACCGCAGGAGCCAAAACGGGCTGGTGGTCTAACTTCTCCGCTTACATTATAAGCTTACTCACGGCATGGTACGGTGAAGCCATGCACGATGGCGATAACGATCGTGGCTATCGCTGGCTACCCAAGATAACTGGCGATCATTCACATCTCGTCACCAGCTACGCAATGCTAGATGGCCACATCAAAGGATACTTCCTCTTTGGCCAGAATCCAGCTGCGGGCAGTACGAACGCGCGTATGCAACGCAAGGCCCTTGCACAGCTGGACTGGATGGTTGTACGCGACCTCTACGAAGTCGAATCGGCAGCTTTCTGGTATCAAGGACCAGATGCAGTCGATCCCAGCCAGATCAAGACCGAGGTGTTCTTGTTGCCTGCTGCCGCCTCGACGGAAAAAGAAGGTTGCTTCACTAATACACAACGCCTCATCCAGTGGCGCGATAAAGCAGTAGACCCACCCGGCGATGCACGCTCAGATTTATGGTTCGTTTATCATCTTGGCAAACGCTTAAAGACGCTCTATGCCGATAGCCAAGACGCCAAAGACCGTCCATTACAAGCGTTAACCTGGGACTACGAATGTGCCGAACCAGAGCCAGGTACGCGCATCCTGGATGAGCCGGATGCACTACTGGTACTCAAGGAGATTAATGGATACTACGTGCGTCCACCCGATGCGGAAGGTATGATACAGAGCGTCTGTACGTTGCGCGATGCGCCCCATGTCCCAGGCTTTACCGCATTGCAAGATGATGGTAGTACCGCCTGTGGTTCGTGGATTTATAGTGGTGTCTATCCAGCAGCAGGCAATAACCGTGCGGCTTCTCGTATAGCAGATGGTTCTACCAATTTGCAATGGGGTTTCGCATGGCCTGCCAACAGGCGTATTCTGTATAACCGTGCTTCGGCAGATCCGCAGGGGCGTCCCTGGTCGGAGAGAAAGAAGTATATCTGGTGGGATGAGACGCAAAAGCAATGGACGGGGTATGATATACCAGACTTCCCGCTATATAAAGCGCCAGATTACGAGCCAGCTCCTGCTGCAACTGGCATGGATGCGATCGCCGGGAGTGATCCCTTTATCATGAAAACGGATGGTCGTGGCTGGCTCTTCGCGCCCAAGGGGCTAAAAGATGGTCCCTTGCCTGCGCACTATGAAGCGGCAGAATCGCCCGTGTATAACGCCCTCTATCAACAGCAAAGTAACCCGGTAGCAAAGTACTTCAGGAACCGCAAAGACAATCCACTCGCGCCAGTCGGTGACGAGCACTATCCTATTGTGATCACCACCTACCGCCTGACCGAGCACCACGTCAGCGGCCCCATGACACGCTGGCTCCCCTGGCTCAACGCCTTACAGCCCGCATTATTTGCAGAACTCAGTCCTGAGTTAGCAGCCGAACGCCATATTCAACACGGAGGCTGGTTAGTGATCAGTACACCACGTGGCGAGATCGAGGCACGAGCACTAGTCACCAGACGTATGCGACCGCTACAGGTCAGAGGCCGCACCATCCATCAGATAGGTCTACCATTCCATTGGGGCTTTCAGGGCAAGAGCAAAGGGGACATTACCAATGATCTAGGACATATGGTACTGGAACCAAACGTTAGTATCGAAGAGGCGAAAGCGTTCACCTGCAACGTACGCCCAGGCCGACTTCATGAAGGGAGATAAGCATGGCGCTCAATCGCTTACACAATTTTCCTGTCCTGCCTGGTACACAAAGGCTGGCAGACCTGATAGCGCCTTTGCGCAAAGAGCCGCCTCCCACACCGCAACCAGCGCAAGGCTTTTTCACTGATACCAGTCTCTGTATCGGCTGTAAAGCCTGCGAGGTAGCCTGTAAACAGTGGAATCAATTGCCCGCCACAGCCCCCACCTGGAGCGGTTCCAGTTACGACAATACACAACAATTAAGCGCAACCACTTGGCGGCATGTACAGTTTATCGAGCAGATTGGGCGTAACGGGGGCCGCAATGTTCCCCCCAATCTGCCACTCTTTGAGGATCGTATTGAGACAGCAAAGAGCAACGGAACCATCCCGGCAACTCCACCCAGAACTGCACTCCCATTCTTCAATAGTGACCGCTGGCTAATGCAAAGCGACGTTTGCAAACACTGTGCACATGCGCCCTGTCAGGAGGCATGTCCAACGGGAGCCATCATTCGTACAGAGTTCGATACGGTCTATGTGCAGCAGGATATTTGTAATGGATGTGGTTATTGTATCGTCACCTGTCCCTTTGGCGTGATTGCGCGTGACGAGCATGGAGACCATCTGGCGCATAAATGTACGCTCTGTTATGATCGCCTAAAAGACGGTCTTGAGCCAGCCTGTGCGAAAGCCTGTCCCACCGACTCAATCGTCTTTGGTGAAGTGGCACAACTCAAAGAGCAGGCACGCCAACGACTCGGCACCTTACACGAACGCGGCCTCAGCGAGGCACGACTCTACGGTGTGGACGAGGCCATACTGGATGGCGGCTTAAATTCCTTCTTCCTGCTTCTAGACGAACCTGAGCTATACAATCTGCCACGCAACCCCCAACGGCCATCCAATAATGTGGCCCCCGCATCCTTGTGGACCATTGTTACCGCGATGCTATTAGGCTTGATGGGTATAATATATTTTAGAGCTAGAGAATGAGAGGGTTTGCATTGATGGAACAATTAGCCTCCCTGACTACAGGCTACACACCCGATCCTGCCAAGGAACAGCAGGAGCTTACATATTATGACTACCCTGTGCTGAAAGCTCCTTTCTGGCGCTGGGAAATTATCTGGTACTTCTTTCTAGGTGGCCTGGCAGCTGGCTGTTACGTGATTGCCAGCATCGCCTCGCTCTTTGGCAGCAAAGAAGACCGCATTGTGACACGTACAGGCTATTACTTATCACTGCTAGCACTGTTGCCCTGTCCTGCACTCTTGATTAAAGATCTAGGCAGGCCAGAACGCTTCTTAAACATGTTACGCATTTTTAAGTTGAAGTCAGCAATGTCAATGGGTGTGTGGAGCCTGCTGAGCTTCTCGCTATTTAGTGGCGTAACTGCAACCATTCAGGCCGCACGAGATGGCTTATTGGGTAAATGGTGGGGTGCGAAGTTACTCGCGGCATTGCCACAAAAGCTGTTGGCATTACTCGGTAGCCCATTTGCAGTCTTTCTGGGCGGTTATACTGGTGTGTTGTTAGCGGCAACCAGTGTGCCACTCTGGTCACGTAGTAAGCATCTGGGGGCCATCTTTGTTTCCTCAGCCATTTCTACCAGTGCAGCATTGATCTCGTTTGTGCTGCGTATTGTGGGTGCTCCGGCAAAGACACTACACAAGTTGGAGCAAATGGAATGGCTAGCTCTGCTCGTTGAGATGGGTGAGCTACTGATATTCTTACGTGGTTCTGGTCGTGCGGCACGTGCCCTCGTCGGTACTGGTCCTAACGAGCATGGATATACTTTCTGGCGTTTCATGTTCGGTGGAGGTTTAGTCTTGCCCTGGCTGTTACAGACGTTGTTGCTGCTCGGACGACGCTCTCATGGTGCAAAGCGTAGACTCAAGCAAAAAGATGGTGTGAAGAGTACTCAAAGGCAAAGAGGTGGCATTGGGCTGTTGATCTCGCTGTTGGTGCTGATGGGGGGGTATTTTTTGCGGCGTACGATGATTGAGGGGGGGAGGTCGTCGAGTAGGGATGGGCGGGTAGCGTTGTGGCATGGGAGGGGGTGAAGAATTGGTGGGGATACTCTTCTTTTGCTCATCTGCAACTCCTTGCGAATGTCTCATCAAACCGAAGGTTTTCGAGACCCCTCATTCTTTAGCACCACTTATTCTACAACACCCAATTCCAAAGCTAACAATTGCAGACTCAAGCAAATAGCACAGCTACACTATCGCAAAGATCTGCCCCACAGACACCCTCAAACTAGGCAACACCCGCGAAGACACAAGCGCATTCCCCTGAAAAACGCCGAATGCATGATATGTACCGCCCTCTAGTGAGAACACCTCAATTCATCACCTCATAACGCTTTCCATCGTCTACGAGAGCATATTCTTTTTGTTCGCCCACAACGTAGAAATGTTGAACACCATGTTTTTAGACACGCACAAGAGCAGAAGTAAGATCATAAGGAAACATTTGATGCTTGCAGAGAATCTCTGGTTATGGGTAGGATTTAATCTCTTCGTCCTGGCAATGCTGGCACTTGACCTTGGTGTGTTTCATCGCCAAGCGCATGATATCTCGATCAAAGAGGCATTGCTATGGAGCGTCCTGTGGATTGGGCTGGCAATGGTTTTCAATGCTGGCTTGTACTTCTTTAGCGGGCCAGAGCTTGCATTACAATTTTTCACAGGTTATCTGATCGAAAAATCACTCAGTGTTGATAACATCTTCGTCTTTGTATTGCTCTTTACCTCCTTTCAGGTACCATCAGCTGCCCAACACCGGATACTTTTCTGGGGTGTGCTGGGCGCAATTGTGATGCGCGGCATTCTGATTGCACTGGGCACGGTGCTGCTAGCAACGTTCCACTGGGTGATGTACCTGTTTGGCGGCTTTCTGATCGTTACAGGGCTGAGAATGGCATTCCATAAGGACGCAGAGGTGCATCCAGAGAAGAATCCACTACTGAAACTTGTACGTCGTATCCTACCTGTTACTGATGATTATGATGGTCAACGTTTCGTTGTGCGCAAGTCAGGACAATTGTTAGTTACGCCATTGTTACTTGTTTTAGTGGCAGTTGAGACAACTGACTTGATCTTTGCTCTGGACTCGATTCCTGCGATCTTTGCAGTTACCGCTGATCCGTTTATTGTCTATACGTCAAATGTCTTTGCGATCCTTGGTTTGCGTTCACTCTACTTTGTCTTTGCAGACGCGATAGGCAAGTTCTACTACCTCAAGCTAGGGTTAGCAGTGATTCTGTGCTTCGTCGGTGCAAGAATGGTGCTGGCGGATAGCTATCATATTCCCACACCTCTCGCTCTAATCGTAATTGCGGTAATACTTGCCGCTGCGCTTGTAGCTTCAGTTATGCGGGCACGGCGAGAGGGAACAGAGAAGTAGAGATAGAAGAAACGCCAGTCATGTCAATTACGTCAAAAAGATAGGAAGACCTGTATAAGCAACGAGATTGGAAGAAAACATGCCAACACTGCCTGTGGATGAATGGCTCAAGCAACTAAGTGGACTCTACAATTCATATGGCTATCTGATTGTGTTCTTAGGGACTCTGGGTGAGAATACTGCGTTCCTCGGTTTTCTCCTGCCTGGTAACTCATTAGCATTATTGGCGGCTGTTTATGCTCGTCGGGGTACCCTCAACCTTGGCTGGGTAATCCTACTTGCCTCGCTCGGTACTGTGCTTGGTTATCATGTTGACTACCTCTTTGGGCGCTTTGTGCTGTCTCGTGGTGCGCATCGCTGGAGCACTAGTAAGCTGGGGCGTCGCATGAGGCTGGCCGGCCGGGTACGTTTAGCCCAGATGTTCGTCAAGAAACATGGTGGGAAAGCTATTCTTATCTCACATATTGTCGGGCAACTCAGATCTTTTGTGGCATTGGGCGCTGGTATGAGCAAGATGGACTATCGGCGCTTTCTGACGTATGAGCTGGTAGCCGCGTTTTTATGGAATACTGCCTTCTGCTTGCTAGGGTATCTACTAGCGGGGGAAGTTGAGCGCATACGGGTACTGATTGAGAGGATGGGTTGGGTGCTTCTGGGCATCGTCGTGCTTTTGCTGCTTGTCAGACAATTCTTTAAGCGGTATTGGAGACAGCGTGTCAAGCGAGGCCGTCTTAAAGGCCATGTGCTGAACGAGGAGCGTTAGTGGGTTGACTGATACGTCCTGTATTGATGAGATACAGTTCAACTTTTTCGCTAACGTTTCGTACATGTGAGCAACCATGGTAGACAAACGCAGAATCACTGTAGGCAGAGAAAGGCAGCGCGTATGGAGCAGTCACCTAAGACTGGTAGCACTGAGACCCGCTATCGAGGCATTACCGCCAAGCTGACAGCGGATGACCCCCAGGATGATAGAGCAGAGCAAACAAATACAGATAGTTCCCTTAACGGGGACGCGCAAGCGGAAGAAAAAAAGGGACCAGAGAGCCTGCAACTGACCGTTGTTGAAGGTTCTCAAGTTGGACGCGGTGTGGCACGTATTGATCCGCACAATATCGTTAGTCTGGGATGTCAACCGGGCGATATTGTACTGATTACGGGGCGACGCACAACGGCGGCAAAGGTTATACCGGGGGCACTGGCTGATCGCGGGCAACAGAATATTCAGATGGATAGCCAGGTACGCCAGAATAGCTCGTCAGGGCTGGGAGAGCGCGTTACCATTCGCAAAGCGAGAGTGCGTACAGCTGAGAAGATTACGCTCTTACCACTCAGCGTGGGTGCTCCCATACAAGAAACTGATCTACAATATATTGCCCGCTATCTCGTTGGTCTACCAGTAACTATTGGCGATCTGCTACGCGTCGGTACACCAGGGACAGCCCCACGCGAGTTTCTGATCATCAGCACAACGCCAGCCACGCCGAGTTACACACTGCGCAAGAAAAATACTGATCATCTGCCGATTGCGCAACTAGGGGAGCCAGAGCATGAAGTAGAGGCGGTACTGGTACAGCCCGGTACCGTGGTACGGGCACAAGCACGTGGCGCTACCAGTCATAGACCGGGACGGGTCAGCTATGAAGACATTGGCGGTCTGGGCAAAGAACTACAGCGCATTCGTGAGATGATTGAGCTGCCAATCAAATATCCGGCGGTCTTTGATCGTCTTGGAGTGGAGCCTCCCAAGGGTGTCTTGCTCTATGGCCCGCCTGGCACAGGGAAAACGCTCATTGCACGCGTCGTAGCGGCTGAGACTAATGCGGCATTCTTCGTGATCAATGGGCCAGAAATTATCAATAAATTCTATGGCGAGAGCGAGTCGCGGTTACGCAACGTCTTTCAGGAGGCGCAACGTCAGGCTCCCAGCATCATCTTTATCGATGAGTTGGATGCGCTTGCTCCTAAGAGAGCCGAAACTGGCGGCGAAGTCGAGCGGCGCATCGTGGGACAGCTGCTCGCATTGATGGACGGATTGACTTCTCGTGGACAGATCGTCTTGATTGGTGCCACGAACCAGCCCAATGCGCTCGATCCAGCAATACGCCGACCGGGACGTTTTGATCGTGAGATCGTACTACGCGTCCCTGATGCGCGTGGCCGCATAGAGATCCTGCGTATTCATAGTCGGGATGCCGCGCTGGCCGGTGATATTGATTTTGCACGCCTGGCACAGCTCACGCCAGGCTTTGTAGGCGCGGACCTGGAGGCGCTCTGCCGGGAAGCGGCGATGATTGCATTACGGCGTGTCTTGCCGCATATCGACTATCAGCGTAGCTACATTCCCTATGAGACGCTGGTCAACATGAGCATTACCATGGCAGATTTTCAGGCCGCCCTGCGCGAAATAGAGCCATCAACTACGCGTGAAGTATACGTTGAGGTGAGCGAAACTTCATGGAACGATATCGGTGGCCTGGAAGAAATCAAACAGTCGCTGACCGAAGGCGTGGAATGGCCTTTGCGCTTCCCCGATATCTATGCTAATGCGAAAGTCGAGCCACCACGCGGCGTCCTGTTATCGGGACCGCCTGGATCGGGGAAAACGTTGATGGCCCGCGCATTAGCCAATCAATGCGACTCTAGTTTCATCTCAGTCAAAGGGCCGGAGCTGTTATCCAAGTGGGTGGGTGAGTCAGAAAAGGGTGTGCGCGAGGTCTTCCGCCGTGCCAAGCAAGCAGCACCTTGTATTGTCTTCTTTGATGAGCTAGATGCGCTCGCACCCAGACGTGGTAGTGCTGCCGATAGTAACGTGGGTGATCGTGTAATTGCCCAGTTACTGACCGAGATGGATGGTATTGAAGGGCGAGAAGGTGTGATTGTGCTCGCCGCCACCAACCGGCCAGAACTCATTGACCCGGCGCTCCTACGGCCAGGGCGTTTCGACCTAGTGGTGGAATTACGCCATCCCAACGAAGAGGAGCGGCGTGCAATCTTCGCTGTCCATTTGCGTAACCGACCCCTGGCCCCACAAATTACTGTTGAGGAACTGGCCAAACTCACGCCAGGACGTAGTGGTGCCGATATCGATGCTATCTGTCGTCGTGCAGCCCTGCTGGCATTGCGCGAGTGGATTGCACCAAGGCTGCAACTGGGACAGGTTCATGTAACGGAAGAGCCGCTAGCAGCAGTAAACACGGCAGATCTTGCGCCAGCTACGAGCAATACCGAGCCAGACTCTGAGCAAGTAGCGACGGGAGCAGTGCCCCAGGTGCCAGCTGCACGCTTCCAGATCCAGCCAGAGCATTTTGCACGAGCCATAGATGAACAAAGGGAGCGCTATGCTGTACAGGAAGAGGCGGAAGAGGAACAGACACGTCTGGCACGAGGACGCCAGCGTTTGTTAGAGATGGCGGCAGACCAGGAGGAAAAACCAGCACTAAACGGTTTTCGTCTCTGGCTCGCTCGCCTCTTCGGTCTTGTTTAATGTAAGAAGTCAGGAGAAGTAAAAGAGGTTGGTACCAGGGGGAAACGATGGGGAGATCTCCATCGTTTCCCCCTGGTACCAACCTCTTTTACTTCTCCTGGAGTAGCAAGGATAAAAGGGAATGAGCAGTACCTCACTTAACAATAAGATAATTGTTCTCCTTTGGCTACAATATTTGCTGAAGAGACCACAAATGCGTTATTATTAATAGGAAAGTTGCTTATTGGGGGGGACTAGATAGCACTATAAAGACGATTATGCACTATGTTCTGAAGCCGAGCCGTAATCATACTACCCTTGCATTAGTATTGTAGGTACTACGTACTTACAATAGATAGGCGACTATGCTATAATGAAAGATGGAGAGCGTATATTAGAGCGAAGGGAGCAAAAAAATGTCTTTCAATGCTGACCATTCCTCTTCCGTCTCCCGTGAGCAAGTTACAGAGGCGTACCTGAAGGCGATACGGTTGATCGATGAGCGAGTAGCCCCTTTTTTGGGGAGAGCGACAACGAGGGTCCTGGTACAAGGTGCAGCCAAAAGAATTGTCGATACATATCCATTTTTAGCGTGTCTTGTTAAACGGCCTTATACTGAAGTTGTCCCATCCGTCATCCAAGAACATCTAGCAGGCGTTAGTTCAACAGAGCTTACGGCAGGCTTGAATGCGTTATTGGATGAGTGTTTTGCTGGATTGAGGGAATTGACAGGTGATCTGATCGTCCCCCCACTCCACGATGAAATCATACATCATTTAAGAGAGTTACAGTAAGGGAACGACATGGAGAGCAGCGTGCAATCGGAGTCAGAAGTTACAGATAGCGCGTACCGCTCCTCTCATATACACAGCGCGGATCGTCTAGCGACGATCCGCCAAGAATTGCAATATATTAACGACATCGGGAAGCGGTTCGTCGCTGCATTTGATCGTTTTCAAGTCCATCGTGCACTCTTGGCCGCCTTGCAAGAACTCTACAGTTTTTCGGCCTGTTGTATTCTGCTCAAAGGCGATCCTTCCTATGAGCTGTTTATTATTCCCTCCTATCCGCTGAGTTCTGAGTTTCTTGAAGCAATGATTCAGCGGATTGCCAGTGTTGCTACGTTCATCGACTTTGCCCCGCTTGATCCTGAGCAACTGGCCAAGACCGCCTATTTGGATGCGCCAGATGATCTCCCTCGCTCGTATGCAAAACGGGAAACTCCAGCAAAAGAAGAGATAGGATCATTCCTCAATATTCCTCTGACGGTTGAGAACCGCATTATTGGCATGTTGAGCCTGTTCGATGAGCAAACAGACACCTTTGACACCGATCTGTTGCAGCTCACGACAATGATCGCTGACTATGCAGCGGTTGCGCTGGAGAATGTGCGTCTGCGCGAGCGGGAAAATGCATTATGGCGGCAAGCTGAATTTGAGCGCCAGCGTCTGGAACTCATTATCAGGAGTATGGCGGAAGGCTTGCTGATCACGGATAGGGAAGGGGCTATCATCTCGCTGAATCATTCAGCGCAGCAAATGCTTATACAAGGGCAGGCCAGTGTGAAACTACAGGTGCCCTTGCGCAGATTGGCTACGGAGACCGACGCTGCACCCTGGCTACCACGGTTGGCAGAGATCATTGAGCAGGCGCTACGTGGTAAAACGGTGACGAATCAGGAATTAATCATTAGTTTAAGTGGCGAGACCGTTCCTCTGACGCTCAATATCAGTGCGGCACCACTGCCCGACGCCAATAGTGTGCCCAAACGTCCAATCGGCGTTGTGGCTGTGTTGAATGATGTCACCTCAATTAAACAGATTGAGCGACTCAAAGACGAGTTTGTCTCGATTGTTTCGCACGAGTTACGCACACCATTAACGGCAATTAAGGGATATGCGCAACATCTGGTACGGCGTATCGAACGCCGCCTGCGTAAAATTCGTGATGCGTTACCAAAGGGCACGCCACCTGTCGCCGAGCCGCCGGAGAGCTATGATCTGCGCAGCCTGAATATTATCCAGAGCCAGAGTGAACATCTAGAGCGGCTGGTCAATGATCTGCTTGATCTTTCAAAAGTGCAATGGGGTAATCTTGACCTTAATATAGAGCCTTTCCATCTAGCGGACCTCTTAGCTGAAAGCGTACGCTCTACCCAGGCCAGTGCCGAGCAACATACGATCAGGCTGGATATCCAGACACAAGATACCAGCATCCTCGCCGACCGCATACGTATAAGTCAGGTAGTTGGCAACATCCTAGACAACGCCATCAAATATTCCCCACATGGCGGCGAGGTGACTATACGGCTACAAGTACAGGATGGTGATTATCTGGTCAGCATTATTGACCAGGGTATAGGGGTGAGTCCGCAACATTACGACCATATTTTTGAACGCTTCTACCGGGTACATAATACCGCCAGTCGTCAATATTCGGGCATTGGCCTGGGCTTGTATGTCGCAAAGGGTATTGTTGACAAGCATGGTGGGCGCATCTGGTTTACGAATAACCAGAGTATAGGCACAACCTTTTATTTTAGCCTGCCGCGCCGCCCGTCTACTCAGCAACGGGCTGGGGATTAAAGCGCTTGTAGTAGCTCGGTAGGGTTGGTATGAAAATGGTCAACCAGATACGTGTAACCAAAGGGCGTAAAGTGGATTCTTGCCCAGGTAGCGCGCAACCAGCGCATACTGCGTAGAATACGAGCCTCTCCCCACAATGGGTACCGTAGGTCCCGTAAGGCATTAACGATATCGCCGCTACTGGCAATGATGACACCACAGACCAGGATCACCACTTGGGCCCCTGGAGAGTATGGCAAAGCGACTGGACTGAGTTCGGTAAAGAGTCCAACATAGAGGATCGTGCTGGATACTAACGCTGGACACGCTACCGTGAACCAGATATACCACGTTGCTGGTTCATAAACGACCATCAATGTCACACCTAATGGGCCAATCCCCCAGCCAATCAAAGGTTCACGTTTTATGACCATCACCAGTACATGGGTACACCGAGAGAGTACTATCCATAACACTAAGAGGAGACACAGACCCAGTGGATTAAGAATGTGTATACTACTCACTATACCTAGCATGCCATCTACCCCTCACCGAATGGTGGGAAGGAAACCCTGACTGCAAGAGACAGGGCATCGAACGAACATCATCATTCTATATTATAAGAAATTGTCGTCTGTTACGCAATTCATTGAGCCAATAGTTATTTTACTCGTGCCATCTCTGCTCACTTACTCAAGAGCGAATACACAATAGTCTGAAGTTGCCACCGTTGTAGGGTAAAATTGCTTGTCCTGATGAGCCAAGCTGCTTTTAGGTACTTATACAGGCTGAACCAAAAGAACTTTTTGGTATACATATTATTACGAGGTACACCATGGCAGAAGATACATGAAGGAAATACAATAGAGTATAGATGAGAGGTGGGCGCTACTGGGATCGAACCAGTGACCTCTTCGGTGTGAACGAAGCGCTCTCCCGCTGAGCTAAGCGCCCTTGAACAAGAGCAACTATAGCATGAGAGAGCAGAATTGTCAAGCATTTTTCTGAGCAACTGAGCAATGGGTGCACGTCTTTTTTGCATGGAGGTGAGGAGTACCATATCCCGTAGCTGCGCAATTTATTGCGCAGGAGGCACATATTTAAAGAGAAGCGGGTGCAATAATTGCGCAGCTACAAGTTTTTTTGCGGCATGGCACAATAAATTGCGCAACTACGATCTTTATATGCATGGATGCCCCTTCCTCTATGATATACTAAGAGCGAGAAATAGTCGTTCTATGCAGGAGATCTTAATATGCAAGAGAAATCCGTGGCCTCCAGTACGGTGGAGGAACCATCTCCCACGAAAGCAAATACCTCAGAGGTATCAGTAGCACAGCCTACTAGTGAAGGGAAACAGGCATATGGTACTGCTAAAACCGAGAATTTACGCGATTCCGGTTTATGGCGTATGTTATTACCGACTGTGGTCATTCTCAGTTGTTTAGCACTGCTTGCTATTCCATTGATTATCTTATTCCCCCTTCTTTACCAATCATTCAATCCAAATCTTCCCACGGGGCCAGGTCCCCATGGTGTCCATCTCACGTGGCTATGGATTGTCATGATTGTGATCGAAGTCACCGTAGCAACGGTCATTATCCGTGGGCTAGTCAGAATATTTATGACCCAGGCAGGAAACTATAGCCGCTAACTCGCTAGTGCGGAATCCCAAAATCTTTTGGGGGATGGGAAAATTTGGGGACACCCCAAAACCCCGCCAGGGGGCGAAGCCCCCTGGACTCCCCCGCTTAGTGAGTCATACAAAGAAAAGTAGCAATCTACAGCGATTTTCCTTTCGAGAAAGTTCCATAACACGCTCTCCTTTTACCGCCAAATAAGCCCCCCCACAGGGCTTTTAAGGGTGCGTTTTAAAGACCTGCATATTAAAAATTTGTTAATATTTATAGTCACGACAATTAGTAATGAAAGTTGCAGGTAAGGCATCATAGTGGGTATAAGGAGTATCGCATGGTCTCTCTGTTGAGGAGTTAAATAAATATCACAAATAAGTAATAATGGTGATTGTTAGCTCAGACCCTTTGAAAAAGTGATTTTCTGTGTTATACAATATATACGGTATTCTTGCATCGTCTCCCTATTGAACTTCTGCAAGATACCGGTTCAAACACCACGCTCTCTAGCATTATGGTGTTTTCGTATTATGTTTTCTATATGAAAAGCGAGAAAAAGGAGTAACTAGCTATGAGTGACCTGCTAACCATATCGGAAGTAGCACATATTCTGCGTGTCGATAGCACTACAGTACGTCGTTGGGTAAAACAAGGTGCGTTAGAAGCAGTTGTCTTGCCCCACGTCAATGAGAGACAAGCCTATCGCATTAAACGCGAAACCTTAAATAAGGTGCTTGGCGCTGCCGCTCCTCAATAGACTGACGTTTAGGCAGGCAACTTCTGCTGTAGAAAGCACTCGTCAGAGCAGACCCCGATTGGCAAGTCATCAAAAGCAGCCCACAGTGAGGAGGGCAACGAGCAAGGTGCCAATTAGACAGCGATAAGAGCATCCGTTATGTGTTGCTCTTATCGCTGTCTGATGCAGACCGCATTGATATGCAGAGCGCAGTATCAATCAATGTTTTCAATCAGTAGGCTGGTGGCTCTAGTAGTAGAACTGATGGCACACGATCAGGGGCAAGCAGACGTAACAACATATAACCCGTACCGGCCAGTCCGATCATCAGGCCCGGTGTTTCTACACCCTGGGGAGCACCACTGAGCCAGCCATAGTCATCCATGCTATTCAGTAGCATTGGTACCATACGCTTGAGAGCTTCTTGATAAGGGGCGTGATCCATCAATTGAGTAGCCGTGAGCAGGGTATCCAGATTGCCCATATCTCCATGACAGAGGCCATGATTCGAGCCAAAGCCACTGGCTAACGTGGTCTCAAGAGCTGACGCTATTTCGTCAAGCACCATCTCATCAATTTTCAATCCCCCCAAACGGGCAAGGCCAATACCGGGTGCGCCATGACACCAGGCAACCATATAAGAATAGCTATGCTCATCGTTTGGTTGTGCGCTGAGCAATGCCTTTGTTTTGCTGTCGCTGTACATTTTGCGTAGATCGGGCCAATTACGCTGTTGCACAGAGAACAGGCTCCGCTCGTATGCTATTGCTGCCAATGCTGTCTCCCTGAAACGCTCTTGCCCGCTGACCGCGAAGAGCCTCAAAAGATTCAACGCGATCCCTGCATTGCCATGAGCCAGGCCCGTCAATGGTACATCTTCACCCGGCAAGCGCCAGCCGAGACCGGTCGGCATGGTTGTTGCAGACACGATGAGGTGATCACCACAGCGTAAGGCGGCCTCGAGTACTAGATCCGAGGGTGTGACACTATACAAACTGAGAAGAGTTGCGATACAGCCTGCTGCTCCAGCAATAATATCGTAGTACTGGTCCTGTTCAATATGATCTAGAAGGGACACCACCAACTCCTCTGCCTCTCGATACAAGGGACTATCCTGCCACAATGTACCGAGGTGAGAAAGAGTATAGATAAGCCCTACTGCCCCGGTGTTAAAGGCACCGATGGTCTTTGACCTATTTTTCTGATTCATGATTCGATAACGGGCAGTCTTCAATGCGAGTCGTGCCAGAGTAGTATAGCGCTCATTGCCAGTCACATAACCCAGATAGCCAAGGAAAAACGCTATACCAGTCGTGCCGTTATAAAGATCGGCTCCTGTGGACGCAAGGTGCCACCCTCGCTGATTCGCTGGAGTAAGGTTTAGCCAACCTACTGTTTCATCTGTATAAATGGCCAATGCTTGTAGATGCTCACCAATAGCCTGTGCCATCGCCAGAAGCCGTTCATTGCTCATGCCCTTTTGAGAAGGTTTGAACGAGGGGATTAATGCTGTGCGTCCATCAACCTCTAGCGTCATGCTGGTGAATGAGGCTCGAATGATCCAGATTTGTTTCGTGAGATCCTGCTCATTGAGGCTCAGCAAGCGTTCTTTGACAATATCGAGACCCGATCTTTCAAAAAAATCTGGGAGACACTCTCCGCGAGAGGTAAAAAGATCCAGACTGGCAGGCGTAGTAGCGAACAGGGGAATATCGCTATTGTGTAGATCAGTTTGCTCGGCAGGGATCACACGAGCCAGGTATGGTGCATGTTCTACAGCAACCCACAAACGATCAAAGAGTTGGTCACGATCCAGCGCATCACGTAATACGTTAGGATGCCTCCCATCGTTAAGTAACATAGCATAGAGTTTTGATGGCCGTAAGAGACAACGAATTTCGTCGAGAGCAAAAGAGGGCAATATCTCATTAACAAGCTGATCTCTATGCTGCATAAGTAGACGATATGCTAACGTGAAACCTTCTATAATATGACCACTATATGATAGTACATCAACATCTTGATCAGGTAACTCAGGTCGATTATTCAGTGATGAAATCTCGATACGCTCACGACTCAAACGCATTTGATCAGTCCCGACCTCTCGCAAAAGGGAGACAGCAATAGGCATTAATTGCCCCGCATGACCACCAAGACCGCTTATATCGATGCCTGCTGCCTCGTCATTGGACCAGAGCCGCAGCGGTAATAAGCCAACTCGTAAGACAGAGTGACCGATAGTTTTGGCAGCAGGATACTCATGTTGTATGGTTGCTGGTAATTTTAGCGATGGCTGCAAGAGTGTTTCTAGATCGATCAACAGCGGATGCTCACCTGCTGCAATCAAATTCTCTGCATGGAAATCGGATGCTTCCAGTGTGTAGAGTAAGGCAAGGTAGCCCCCCTGTCGTAGATAAAACCGTTCAATCTGCTCATGTGAAGCGCAAGGAGCTTTTTCTACAAATTCTACCCAGCCATATGACCCCTTATCGAGCACGATCATGGTGCGAAAAGCGGGCTGATAGCCCCACTCGTTCATGTGTGTCAGCAGCGCTTGAAAATGCACATCGGTAGCCATTGGCCTTGGCTTATAGACCAAACGGAAGCCGGAACTCCAGGTGAGCACTGCCACGGTGCGCCCCCCTCGATGGGGATCTCCCAGGCCCACTTGCACCTTTGTTACTACGCCTGGATTGTTCCCAGAAAGGAAGGTAGTACGTATCTCTTCCCAGTCGCTACACAGCCGAGTCAGCAGTTCCAGTTGACACAGCTCCCAGCGCTCGACGGTCTCTACAAGTTGGCGAGCCAGTACCGTATACTCTTGGAAAAATGGCCATAGACCTTCCGGCTGGGCAATTTGCTGTAAAAAGTACAAAAATCGCTCTTCTGATGTTTCACCTTGTAAGCGTCCCTGTATACGAGAAACGTTTAGTTCAAGTGTTAACGTTTTGATAGATTGTTGAAGGACATGCTCTAGGAGGTGCGTAAACAGGAGATCCACAATAGTTTGTGGATCAAAAGGAACCACTGCTGTTGCAGGAACTAGTGCAGCGATACCAGCCATCAACCGTGCTAGACCCTGTTTCAAGAGTGGCGCAAATGGTTGTAGAAAAGCAACAGAGATGTTATCTGCTGCTGGCAGGACAACATCAGAAGTGGCATGATCGCCTGCAAACGCCGTGATCAAACGTTGTAACCATGAGGGAGGCGTTGGAGTGCGTGCTTGCCATGCCTCTACAGGCTCAACTAACACAGCGAAAAGATCGTCCTCGGTGAGTCCTACTTGCGCTAATTTCTGAGCAAAGTATGTCTCCTTAGAGAAGGGATTTTGCTCTTTCCAGGTCTGCAACCGCTGTCTTGCCTGCTCATGATCTGCAAGATCGGCTGTCAGTTTCTCTTCGTGGTGATCACGTAGAGAGGAGATGCGTTCGGTAAGCGTCATTGCGCTATACCATTGTGCGCTCGTGGCGAGCTTATCTCTATGAGCAGGTGATGCTGCTACAACTTCTTTCATTATCTTTCTCCACAATACAACTTTATGCCCTACAGTCATAGCTTTTGGTGATGCTAGCAGAATGCTAGTCACATGACAGGAAAGAAGAGGAAAAATCGTAGAGGACCAGGATACCATTGCATTCTGACCCTCCACCCAAGGAGTTAATCGATTTCCGTATAGCCTGTTCGATTATCCCCCAGTAGTCATAGTGGGATTATTCAAACAGTTTCCCACAAATGACAAGCAGATGCCGAAACCCACTCCTGTCATATTGGTCTCGCGCTCCTCGCGCTCACAACATTCTTGCTCCTGCTCCTGCCTCCAGCCACCCTGAATAGCTTGAAGATCAGCATCAGTGAGTTCAAAATCGCCAGCAGGGCACGCTGGAAGCGTTGCCAGCTCCTCGCAGCTCAAGCTGTGGCGATACAGCGCATCTTTCCAGGCACGTACAACATCGAATTTCATACAGTGAAATTCCTTTCTTGTTTCAAAAAAGCATTTTTCTGGTATCATGTCAATCGTACAAGCTTCTTCTTGTTCAGGATCATTCATGATCTAAAGCAAATTAAATACACCAGTAAGGGATTTATACAATTAGGCTGGTGTCACCGTTATTGCGGAAACACCATTACCGCAAGATCCCCCAAATGAAATGCAGCCAAGAGCACCCACTCCTGTCATGTTGGTCCTCTCGCACTCCTCGCGCTCACAGCATTCGTGCTCCAGCCCCCAGCTACCCTGAACAGCTTGAAGATCAGCGTCAGAGAGTTCAAAATCGCCAGCAGGGCATGCTGGAAGCGTTGCCAGCTCCTCACTGCTCAAGCTGTGGCGATACAGCGCATCTTTCCAGGCGCGTATGACATCCAATTTCATAAAGTGAATTTCCTTTCTTGTTTCAAACAAACGTTTTTATAGTATCAGGTCAATCGTGCAAGCTTCTTCAATACCACTTTGCGCCCTACAGGAAGAGCTTAAGGAACTTGGCATTGAGCAACTCAAAGTATGTAAGAGTCGTTCTGCCAAGAACCTCAAGACTCTCATCTATATCATTATGTATGTGTTCTGAATCGAGTTTGATCCATCAGTAAGGGACTTCTACAAAATTGGTTTCTGCCCTCGTTAGATACCATTAAAAACAGGATTCCATAAACGAAAAGAAGGCAAAACGACCGCATCTTGTACGGTTGGTCTCGCAGTGCTCGCAGTGCTCGCAGCGCTCGCACGGCGAGCACTGCGAGCACTCACCACCTTCATCCTGATCACAGCCACCCTGAACGGCTTCAAGATCAGCATCTGTCAGTTCAAATCCGCCAACAGGGCAGGCTGAAAGCGTTGCCTGCTCCTCGCAGCTCAAGCTGTGGCGATACATCGCATCTTTCCAGACGCGTACAACATCGAATGTCATCAGGTGAATTTCCTTTCTTATTTCAAACAAACGTTTTGATGGTATCAGGCCAATCGCGCAAGTTTCTTATTGTCCAGGAGAGTTCCTGTTATCTTTGCTTTAGAGGAAAGAAGAGGAAAGAACGTAGAGGACCAGGATGCTATTGCATCCTGACCCTCCACCTAAAGGGTTAATCGATTTCTGTATAGCCTGCTCGATTATCCCCCAGTCACATGAGTGAGTTACAACACGGTGAGCAAGTGACGGGCGGAGGCGGAGCTTGATCCGTCTCCGTTTCCATGGTCTTGTTGTGCAGCCGCAGCCGCAGGAGTTTGGGTACAGGCACCCGCAAATGAAAAGCAGGCATTATTACCGAAGGCTGCTGTAATGTTGGTCTGCTCGCGCTCCTCGCGCTCACAACAACATTCGCGCTGCTGCTCCCAGCCACCCTGAACGGCTTCAAGATCAGCGTCAGTGAGTTCAAAATCGCCAGCAGGGCACGCTGGAAGTGTTGTCAGCTCTTCGCAGCTCAAGCTCTTGCGATACAGCGCATCTTTCCAGGCACGTACGACATCAAATTTCATAGATGAAATTCCTTTCTTGTTTCAAACAAACATTTTGATGGTGTCAGGTCAATCGCGCAAGCTTCTTATTGTCCAGGATAGATCCTGTTATCTTCGCTTTAGAGAATGGAAGCTGAAATACTAACTGCTTTCCTGAATTTCTCTACTTAGCACTTTCAACCGGACTACTGAATTTATTATACTCGTATCCAATTATATTGACAAAAGTGTATTATATGTAACTATGTACTTTTTTTCATATAATGAGATCGTTGAAGGTGATATTGTGGTGTGCTTTTCCCAGAGCCGGTTCATCCCACGATAGCCACCTTCTGATCACCAGCAATGGCCAGATGAATATCTTTTTAGGACTTTGGGAGTCTCTGACGCATATTGAAAATTGACATGGACAAGCCGAATATGCTTGGTCAAGCGTGGGGGTGTAGTAACTACCTGCGTATTCTGCTTGGTTTCCGCGCCCATGACATCTGTAAGACGTGCAAAGTGAGCCTGAACAACTTGTAATTGTTGTCCGCTGACAACAAGTGAAGAAAGGTCTGAGGCTCTGCACCAGTCGCCTTATCTTTCTCCACAATACAACTTTATGCCCTACAGTCACAGCTTTTGGTGGTGCTAGCAAAGTACTAGTAACGTTTACAGGAAAGAAGAGAAAAGAATGTGGAGGACCAGGATACCGTTGTATCCTGACCCTCCACCCAAAGAGTTAATGAATTTGTGTATAGCTTGCTCGATTATCCCCCGGTAATATGAATTAGTTACAGCACCCTGAGCAAGGATGAGCCTTCGTCTCCTTGTTGGGCTTGTTGTGCAGCCGCAGTATTTTGGGTGCAGGCACCCGCAAATGAGAAGCAGGCATTATTACCGAAGGCAGCTGTAATGTTGGTCTCGCACTCCTCGCGCTCACAACAACATTCACGCTGCTGCTCCCAGCCACCCTGAACGGCTTCAAGATCAGCGTCAGTGAGTTCAAAATCGCCAGCAGGGCACGCTGGAAGTGTTGCCAGCTCTTCGCTGCTCAAGTTCTTGCGATACAGCGCATCTTTCCAGGCACGTACGACATCAAATTTCATAGAATGAAATTCCTTTCTTGTTTCAAACAAACATTTTGATGGTATCAGGTCAATCGTGCAAGCTTCTTCTTACCTAGGAGAATTCATGCTCTCTTAGTTTAAGAGAAATGAAAGCTGAAATATAGACTGCTTTTTCTATTTCTCCTCTTAACACTTTTAACCTGATAGCTAAGTTTATTATACTCGTGGCAAAATATATTAACAAAAGTCTATTATGTATAATTATGTAAGTTTTTTCATATTTGCATGCCCTCCTTTTCCAACTGATGATGAATCAATGTGGTATAGTAACCACCTCGTTGTAGTAATTCCGCATGTGTTCCCTGTTCTACAATAGATCCCTGGTCTAGCACCAGTACCAGATCGGCATCGCGGATAGTGCTCAAACGATGGGCGATAATAATCTGTGTGCAGGCAAATTTTTGGAGGTTGTGCGACACTTTCCGTTCGGTGACCACATCCAGGTTGCTGGTTGCCTCATCCAACAGAATGATAGCCGGTTCGTGTGCCACTGCACGTGCGATTGCCAGCCGTTGTCGTTGACCACCGGATAAAGCACTCCCCCCTTCTGCAACGGGCGTGTCATAGCCCATAGGCATCTGCATAATATCATCGTGGATATCGGCAATCTGCGCGGCTTGTAGCAGTTTCTCGTTACTTATAGTGGGATCGTTAAAGGCGATATTATACCGTACAGATCCACTGAAGATGGTGGCATCCTGCAAAACCACACCGAACTGGCGTCGCACATCCTGGTAGTTTAAATGTTGCAGAGGAATGCCATCATAAAGAATCGATCCCTCGGTAGGAATATATAGGCCAAGTAACAATTTGCCTAGTGTGCTTTTCCCAGAACCGGTTCGTCCCACAATAGCCACCTTCTGACCAGCGGTAATAGTCAGATGAATATCTTTTAGGACTTTGGGAGTCTCTGGTGTATATTGAAAATTAACACGGACAAGCCGAATATGCCCGGTCAAGCGTGGGGGCGTAGTAACTATCTGTGTGTTCTGCTCGGCTTCCGCGCCCATGACATCTGTAAGACGTTCAAAGTGAGCCTGAACAACTTGTAATTGTTGTCCGCTGACAACAAGTGAAGCAAGGGGGGTAAGAAATGTTATAGCCAGTGTATTAAGCGCCAACATGGTGCCAACAGTCATTGACCCTTGCAAGACTTGCTGCGCACCTATCCATAAAAGTGCCAGGGGGGCGATTCCACGCAAAACCATCATACCAGTCCCCATGAGGGTAGACAGATAACTCCGGCTCACAGAAATATTCAGCTGCTCAAAAAACAGATTAGCCCAATACTCCAACGTCCGAGGCTCAGCGCCTGCCGCCTTCACGGTGGCAATTCCTCTGAGCACTTCTGTCAGATAACTCTGTGATTTGCCTTGAGCGGTCAATTCGCGAAGGGATAATTCCCGCACTTTTCCGTAGGTGGAGAGCAAGAACAGGACTTGCAGGAAGCCAATAGCGAATGTTAACAGCGCAAAGGGGAGAGACGTGTATAAGAGAACGAAGAGATAGACGGTTACGAGACCGCCATCCAGAACGGCAGAAATAAGCTGGTTACTCAATGTATCACGAATGACGGCATTGCTGCTCATACGTGTGAGAATGTCACCAGTGGCGCGTTGCTGGAAAAAGCTATACGGTAGTGCCAGTAAGTGCTCAAAAAACCCTAGCACCATGTGTATATCAGTGCGTGAACGCAGATAGATCAGCAGCCATTCACGCAATGTAGCGATGATAACTTGAGACAGGAGCAAAAGGAGCATACCCAGAGCAAGCGCATTCATCAGATTGGTCATTTTGGATGGTAAAATATAATCGATAACCAGAGCAGTAAGCAGAGGGAGTATCAGGCCAAACAGCTGCAAAGTAAGGGAAGCGCCAAGAATCTGCATAATAGTTCCGGGTGTGTGTGCCATCATTTGTAAAATATATGTCTTCAAAGATGGGACACATATCGTAGCTATACGGTCAAAATCGATACCTGGTTCAAGTGTAATAGTTACACCGGTAAAGCCTTCATCAAATTCCTCCTTCGTCATACGCCGTCGTCCAGATGCCGGATCAACCACCTGAACACTTTTTTTTGACCAGCGCTCGACGACCAGAAAATGGTTAAATTGCCAATGCACAATAGTGGGTAGTGTCACATAGCGTAATTCGCTATTTGGCAATGAGAGTGCTCTCACGCGCATCCCGTAGGCACGGGCGGCTTTGACAATGCTAGAAGCGGAGAGGCCATCGCGTCCTGCACCTAGCTTCGTACGCAGTTCTGCAAGGGAGGTTGGACGGCCATAATAGCTAAAAATCATCGCCAGACAGGCAATACCACACTCCACTCTAGTCATTTGCGTGACGACCGGAACGCGCTTATGCCAAAGGGTGCGTTTGATAATAGGCAGTATATAGCGAAGAAAGAAGGCAAAAAAGCTTGGAGCTTCTACTGGCTGTTGGGTTTGAACATTCTCTTTCATACATCACTTTCTGACCGACCCACCCATCCCTATCAGAAGCGATATAATCCGCTGCGACCCAACCTGTACTTTCGCCGTGAATGTACTTCCTGCATAGGTCAGAGCCGAAAGGGTACGCAGCTGGACCTTCGCAAGAATTGATGGCCTGGCGACGAGCAGCGCGCAATTGTTCTCCAACCTGTATTGTTTGCAGGCACGGTACGGACTGATAACACCCGGTGCAATTTCAGTAATAGTACTGTTTATCTGTGGTCCAGATCCCCCCAGGGTAATCTGTACAGGTTGACCGCGATGGAATGCGGCAGTTTGTTCTGCTGGTAAAAATACCAGTGCCATTGTAGTACTACTACCTGGTTGCAGTTGGTTCTGGTCTGCAAGTATAATCCCCTGCCCGGTGGTGTAGAGCGGAACCTCTTCCGTCCAGGCTATTCCTCCCACTGCCAGGAGCAGTCCACACAGCATCCATAAGAGCAGTGCGGTTGGCAGGGAGATAAAACGGGGCAGAGTATCTTTATCTCTGCCTTGCATATACTGTTTTACAGCTTTCTCACGAAAGATAGGAGCTTTGGGTGCAAGCATGGATAGACCGCCAATATTGAAAAACATTAAAAAGGTTACTGTGTTCAGTATATGGGTGGTACCAACAAGCAAACGTCAATGTTTAACGCTCGTGCTTGCGTGGCTGTAGCGGCGTACTTGACCTTAGGATACAACTGGCGTATCCTATACAATAGAGAGAACAACGTTGTTTAGTGTGCCAGGCCAGTCATCCATGCAGGTCAGATGTTCTGTGCGGTCTCCTAAAACGGCTCCCCGCGAGGGGTGAGCATCTAGGCCAGGGATGTGCCCATCGGCACTAGCCAAGAAAGGAGCGCCTGTTTCCTCCCCAGGTCCGATGGCGGACTGGGGTCTGCACAGGCGATTTAGATGATGGAGAAAATGGTAGCATCCGAACTGTTTCGTCCGCCCGTAGATTTTCCTGATGTCCCCTATGATCATCTTGTGCGTATGGCGGCAGAGCGCACCCCGGATCGCCCTGCCATTCTCTATCACAATCTGATACTGACGTACCGCGAAGTTGTCTCGATGATCAACTGTATTGCCAATGGCCTGCACGATATCGGTTTACGCAAGGGTGATCGCCTCTGCCTTTTCACGACCAATCGGCCAGAGTATACATTGACATTCTTTGCGGCTGCCTCGATCGGAGCCGTGGTCAGCCCAATGACAGCAGCACCTCGTTCCTATTCTGCAACTAGTGCTGAGCCAGCAACCTTTACCACATCTCAAACATGTTTTAGTCACTGGCACGCAGGTGCCAGATGGCTTGCCGAATGCTATTCCTATTGCTACGCTGATGCGCTGCTCGTCACCTAAATACCAGCAGTATGCAGATATCAGTGGAGATGATTTGCTGGCTCTGCCATATTCATCGGGCACCACAGGACACCCCAAGGGCACGATGCTGAGCCATCGCAATTTGACGGTGAATAACCTGCAATTCATCACTGCCCTCACCGTGCAATCCAGTGATGTGGCGCTGCTCTTCCTGCCGTTCTACCACATCTATGGTGTGATGCTCACCGGCAGCTTTTTGGCGTGTAGCGCCACTCAGATCATGATGGAGCGCTTCGATCTTCTGCAATCCCTGGCGTTATGCGAGAAACACAAAGTCACTTACTACTTCGTTGTGCCACCTATCATTCTTGCTCTGGCGAGTGCGCCGGTTGATCTGAGCAAGCTAAAAACGTTGAAGTATATCGTCTCAGGCGCAGCGCCATTGCCTATAGTACCAGCACGCAAGTTAGAGGCCATGACTGGTATACCAGTTGTGCAGGGTTATGGGATGACGGAAGCATCTCCGCTGACCCATGCGCAACCGTGCGATCCTGGTCTGATACGGTTGGGCAGTGTTGGCATGCCCATTCACAATACTGAGCAGAAAGTGGTGGATGTCGAGACTGGTGAGTGCGAGCTGCCAGTGGGTGAAGATGGCGAGATTATTATTCGCGGTCCACAGGTTATGCAGGGCTACTGGAAAGCGCCAGAGGAGACGGCCCGCACAGTACGCAACGGCTGGCTCTACACCGGCGATATTGGTCATGTAGATGCCGATGGGTACACATATATCGTTGAGCGCAAAAAGGAATTGATCAAGTACAAAGGCTTCGGTGTGGCACCAGCTGAACTGGAAGCGTTGTTGCTGGAGCATCCAGCTGTTACGGATTCTGCGGTGATTGGTGTACCAGACGATGCCGCAGGAGAACTGATCAAGGCCATTGTTGTCATTCGTAAAGGGCGTACAGTGACGCCGGAAGAGATCTTGGCCTTTGCTAATGGCAAATTAGCAGGGTACAAACGGGTCCATCTGGTTGAGTTTATCGATGCTATTCCAAAAAATGCATCGGGAAAAATTCTGCGCCGCGATCTCAAAGAGCGCGAAAAGGCGTTGCGGGTGAGCAAGCAGTAATGTAAGCCTTCGGCAAGCAAAAAAAGATAACTGCTCGGCCCCCAAGGCATCCTTTATCGGTGCCTTGGGGGCCGAGCAGTTATCTTTTTTTGCTTGCCATTACAATCCCATCAAGAACAGACCGCGCGCCATAGCTTCGCCAGCCAAGCTACATACAACGACTAAGTATAACATACCAGTTGCCGACTGAAATGAGCGATCGCGGATTAACTTCCAGGCCAGACCACCCAGCATCAACGGCAGTACAAAGCTCACCAGGATACGCACCCAGTTGATCTGCTCTGGACTCAAGGGCGTCACGACGGGTGCGCCTTCAGGCTTTACCTGGCTCTTGGCAGACGTGTTCCCGGTAGGAGCTGTGGTGGTGACAGCAGTAGCACTGCTGGTAGGCTTGTTGACGTAAGAGGTCATTGGTCCAATTAAAAATGAGAAGATGACCTGTACGAAGACCGCAATGAGCACGACGCTGGTGGCAAATTGCAGTGGCTTCTCCGAGAGGGCAGGTGTTACTAGGTACCAGTGACCAAGCCACATCGCCGTCATCACGCCGCCTAATGCGAAGGCGGCGGCAAAAAAGGCCGCAACGGTAAAGACACCCGCGAAATTTGCAGCGGCCAATGGGCGGAAGATCATAGCCATCACCAACAGTGTGACGAGACCTGCTATGACGGTTGCCGCTCCACTGGCGAGACGGAATGAACGTATCACAGAGCTATGAGGGGGTTGCGTATGCTCTACTCCTTCAGCTGCTTGCGCCTCGGCTTTAGCTCGCTCAACCTTGCCATCGACGCCTGCATTTTTATCCATTAAAAGGGACAGACTGTAGGGGATGAGTAGCAGGAAGAAGAGCAATAATGGCAGGCTTTGATAACCAGTCCAGGCTTTATCGATCTGTGTGTAGGTATTAAGTAGTGCTGCTGTCGCAAAACTTTGTTGGAAAAGGTAGGTGAGACTGGCCAGACCTAAATAAATAAGGGCGTAGGAGATGAGAAAGCCACGCTTGACCTCATTGCGCCAATCCAGAAAAACGAGGACGGCCACTGAGCCAACCGTGACTTCTGTCATGAGGATGAATAATACTAATGGCAACGTTTGTAGCATGATATCTTGATTGTCCTTTGAATGCATCTTTCAGGGCTTGTAGGAATGTTGTGGGTAGAGGATATCCCTGTCCACTGTCTAAAAGATTATACATCTGCGGGTCTTTCTCGGCAAACGTGTTTTGTGTAGCTAATTGGCCTGTATGGAGGTTTCGATTTAGGTCAGTAAGGAGCAAGAGAGTATCAGTAATACGTGTCGCCTTCTTTGCGCATGCCTAGCGCAAGAATCATTACTGTTTGTGTACTTTCATCTATCTTATAAATTACCCTGTACCTTTGCGCCACTGCACGTATAGACCGATAACCCATTAAGTTGCCTATTAAAGCTTTGCCTTTTTTATCAGGATCGGTTTCCAGGCTATCAATAGCTCGCTCAATGCCTTGTTGGGCACGTTTATCCGAAATATCCGCTAGCTGCTTTTGCGCTAGCGGTGTTACGATAATATCCATGTAATATCAAATTCTACCGCACTTTCCATGTTCTTTGCTGTGTTACGGAAGGGGCGTGCTTTTGTCCTCTTCCCAACCTAGCTCTTTTTTTACTGCCTTCCACGGCTTACCTTTACCTTCTGCTGCTTCCTGGATACCTTGTCGCAATGCGACCATCTGCTCTTCATCTTTTAGGATCTCTAACGTTTCCATCATCGACTCATAGAGTTCCCAGGGAAGAATTGCCAATACTGGTTTGTTGCGCCTAGTAACTGTCACTACAGGTTTGCTATTGTTGGTGATATCCTGTGCAAACTGTTCTGGTAATCGTGTTAGCTGTTCCCTCGCTTCGACCATTGAGAGAGTATGGGTTTCATGTGCTGCAATCATGAGACCTCCTATTCCTTTTCCATTGTCCGTCTGTCGGTCCGTACATGTAAGTGTACAGCAAAATGTACATTTTTGCAAGGGGTCATGCTGCATCTCTAAGTGGGGCACAGATGGTTGCCAGGCGCTTAACACGATTTTTTACAAGGTAGAAAATAAAATGCAAAAAGGATCTGCCCACCTTTGCAGTATGGGCAGATCTATAATGGTTCTGTTAATTTAAGCAGCGGAACAGTAAAGACTGATTGCAACCTGCCAGGATCTCTTTGACGGGAAGTTCATTCACCAATTGTAAATTTTTCTGATCGCTGGCAAGCAGACAGAAACTGTCCAACTCCCGGCTGGCTTGCATGCCAGATGCCACCGGGGATGCTATATGAGAGTGAACTCGTCGAATGAATGCTGTGGCACAGGAGAGACAGAAGTTGCCACTTTGGTTGTGGTGGGGTCCGCCGAGAGCTGTAAGATGCTGCACAGCCTGTTTTCCACACCATTCACAGTGACTGCCTTGAACGGCAAAATCATGAGAGACGGGTTGTTGAAAGAGATCGTGTTGCATGTGTTAATCCTCTTACTTTCTGTAGCCTGGATATACTTGTGAGACAAACAGTAAGTGACTTTGACGACTCTGCCTTTTTTGCAGTGGCTTAAATATTTCAGGCGATCTAGTGACTTATTCGCTTTTTTCTTATGATAACATATTGTACACCTTTGTGTATGCTCGTAGCTTATCACTTTTAAAAATTTATGATGCGCCAGAAAAATATGTCACAGTTTTGGCATTTTGGGGGGGAATTTTTTCCTATTGACTTTTTGTGTTTCAGCTCTATGCGAGAAAAAACTGTTGTTGCTCTCTTTGATTCTAATGTGTTATGCGACCCTGTACACCTTGGGAGATGGGGATGATAAGAGCATTGACATGCCCGTCAAGTTAACATAAACTAAGTGCAATCAGATATGTCCAGATCGGTACTAACATGCGATCATTGCATTACTGTTTCTTTTTGCTGAGAGAGTTACCATATGCCGCGTTGCCCAAATCCGCGCTGTCAAGCCGATTATCCACCAGGAACTATTCAGTGCACGAAGCCATTCTGCCGCTGTCTCTTGCCAGAAGCTTTGGTCGCCGGGCGTTATCGTATTGAGACGCTGATCGGTATCGGCGGCATGGGAGCCGTCTATCGGGCCAGTGACACATTCGAGATGAAGCAGGTGGCACTGAAGATTCTTTCACTGATTCATAGCACGATGGATATGCCAACGGCAGTCGAGCGCTTCCGCCGTGAGGCACGCTACGTGCACCAGTTACGCCATCCCAATATTGTGCCCGTGATGAACTTTGGTCAGGATGGGGATCTCCTTTATCTAGAGATGCCGCTAGTGACGGGTGGCACGTTGAAGGCGCTACTGAAATCTGAACAACCATTGCCTACTCAGCAGGCCATGGGCTATGTCAGGGACCTGGCAGCAGCCATTGACGCGGTGCACAGTCATCCTCAACAGATTGTCCACCGCGATATCAAACCATCCAATTTACTCATTCATCAGGATGATGGTCGGCTAGTGTTGGCCGATTTTGGCATTGCTCGTGCGATGCAACAGGAGAAGGCTTTAACGCAGCGCGGTTGGGCCTTGGGAACCAAGCACTATGTCGCCCCAGAACAAGCACAGGGTAATGCACAACCGAGTAGCGATATCTACTCAATGGGGGTAGTCGTCTATCAGATGTTCACCGGTCTGCTCCCTTTTCAGGCCCTCATCAGAAATCATATCGCAGAGTTGCCTGTCCCCAGTCAGCTGATCCATGTATTGCCACCAACCGTAGACCCGGTGATTATGCGCGCTATGGAGGTAGATCCGGCTAAGCGCTATCAGTCCGCAGGGGAATTTGCCAAAGCGCTGGGAGATGCACTATCCGAAGAGGCATTATTTTCCGCTCCCACCATTACCTCTTCTGTGAAGGTGGCGACCAGCAGTTCCAATATCGTCGTACGTACGGCCACGCCAGAGAATCCTTGTGGGAATTGTGGACGCGAGAATCGTAGCAGTTCGCGTTTCTGTCGCCATTGTGGTCAAAGCCTAGACAAGACATCACCAGTCGTTACTGATAGCTGTCAGGTTGGTTATATCAGCGATATCGGTCTCCAGGCTAAGGAGAATGAAGATATGTTGCTGGTCATTCAAGGACTCTGTATCAGCTTGAACCAGCCACCACATCCTTTTGGTCTTTTTGCTATCGCTGATGGTCTGCGTGGACCACAGGGAAAGTCAGCCGGAGGACACGAGGCCAGTCGTCTGGCTGTGGAGACGGTCGCGGATATCGTAGTACCGCAGCTGGTAGGGACGGCGCGCTCACATTCCTTGCATACACCAAGCGTCGTTGCATCAATACTTGGAGGAGAGAGTAGCGTGTTACGCACTAATCGTCCGCCGGAAACTAT
>VBJK01000306.1 GCA_005879655.1 Chloroflexota bacterium
CTCGATCAAGTGCAAGACAAAGGAGAGATGGATGTCGTCGATGATCTTGCCTTTCCGCTACCTATTACCGTCATCGCCGAACTGCTCGGTATCCCCAATGGCGACCACGATCAGTTTCGACAGTGGTCCCATGACGCTGTAAGGTCTGATTATGCCCTGGCCAGGGCTACATCTCACAAACTTGCGCAGTACTTTCAAGTTCTGATTGAGCAGCGCAGGCTCGCTCCGCAAGAAGACCTGATTTCGGCTTTGCTCATGGCAGAAATAGATGGAGAGCATCTCTCAGACTCAGAGATCCGGAGTAGCTGTTCACTCCTGTCAGTAGCAGGCCATAAAACCACAACAGGACTCATCAGCAATGCCATTGTCTGCCTGGATGAGCACCCTGAAGCTCTGCAGCAACTGGTGACACAGCCCGAACTTCTACCCTCAGCAATAGAAGAAGTTTTGCGTTATCGGACGTTGGCGCACTCGACAGTGCACGTAGTCACCGTTGATACTGTGTTAGGTGGACAGGAGATCAAAGCAGGAAATCTAGTGTTACCACTCTTCGCTTCTGCCAACCTTGATGAGACTCATTTTCCCAATGCTGACCGCTTTGATATCCTGCGCACTCCCAATCGTCACTTGAGCTTTGGTCATGGTATCCACTTCTGTTTGGGGGCTCCTCTAGCCCGTTTGGAAGCAAGGGTTGCTTTAGAGATTATGCTTCAACGTCTCCCTCACATCCGACGGATACGTGCCATCCCGCTTGAATTGAACCCCAGTTCATTCATCTACTCACTCAAACATGTTCCGATAACCTTTGGGTGATGGAAATTCGGCTATGCGGATTCTGTTGTGTTTTTGGAGATTCACCGGGGGATGTACGTTATGAACAGCAATTGCTAGAACTCTCGTTACAGGTCACTGCGTTGGAGGCTGTTGGTCAAACAGAGGAACGGGCCTACTTCCCTACCACAGCTCAAAGAAGGCAGCGGTGCCCAAAGTGGGAATGAGCTTACTAGCTAGCTCTGCCACAGTCCCTGGTCCTGTGTACCTCAGTTCTAACCAGCCATCAACGCTCCTGTGGTGACATATCCGTTTAGAAGCAACAAGCTAGTGACTTTATCGTCTGTTCCACCATGAATTGCTGTTATGGGGATATCAAAGATCAAATTATCTACCATTTTGTGATTTCTGACCATTTGCAATTCCGCAAGGATTGTTGGTAATAAAAGTCGGGTAGTGGATCACTTGAAGTTGATAGCTCTCTGTTGGTTGTAGCGATGAATGTCCCCTTTGATATTCTTCTGGAATAGCATCCCACAACTCCTGACAGGTCTTTTTGCTTCGATCACCTACTGCTACAGCCGCCAACTTGTCGTGTTTTGCGGCAAAGAGCAATCCCTATCCACACTTTATTTGCTTCCTCAAAGACAAATGCTGTGCTTGGGGAGCACCGGAAAGCGATGGCGAGAAGTTCTTGCATCGCTTTACCGATTATGGTTGGTTATCAGTTCATGGGCAAACTCCCGAATGCCAATAGTCTACAGGTGAGCGTTGACTTGGAAGAGAGGAAAATAGGAAGTTACCGTTCCTGCACTATAGTCTCTGGCTAGTTGTGGAATGTCTTCCCATCCATACACGCCTGCGGTATCTGGGGGAATCCATCCTGTCTCCTCGGCAAATGCTATCGCTACTAAACTCTCAGAATATCGTGAGTAATGGGTGTTCACATGCACGTGCCGATTGATACACTCAATGGCGCGGATAAACTGAAGATTCATCCCTCTTTTCCAGCCAGAAGTTGTCAAGACTCCTTGCCGCCCTAGAGCTTTGACTGTTGCACGAAACACAGGAATCCCAATATTTTCGATAAAGATCGAAGCACCTTGCCTATTAGTGTGCCCCTGAACAAGACTAAGAAATACCTTTTCTGCCTCCTGATAACGCCGCTTGTATGCAGAGTCAGATCTGTATTTTTCTTCGTCGAAATCGAGGGCAGAAAACAGCCGACGATCAACGGGTGTAATTCCCATCTTCTGCATGAGCTGCAAGCGCTCTTCTTGCGATGAAATCATGAAAGTCTGGCATCCCTTTAACTGAGCGAGTGCAAGCTCTGCCAAAACGACGCCCCCACCCCATCCCCATACAAAGGTCTGCTCATCAGGTACCTCATCACAGGTCATTTGTAACCTCCAGGCTCCATATGCTACATGCCAATTGGACCAAGCAGTAAGGTAACGCAAACAGAACGCTGCCCACTGTCTGAGCGAATAGCGAGTCTGAGCTGGCAAAGGAAGTATTTGATTTGGAGGTAATTTAATCTGTTTGGCTAATAACCCAATGCTACCAGGTGCGTCGTACCCTGCGGCCTTGAGCATATATCCATTTGGATCAGTTGATCCAGCACCAAAATAAAGACCGAATTCTCCAGCATGAAGATGCTGGACAGAGGCTCCTGTACGAAGAACTCGAACAACACCACTATTACCAAGAACAACACGGGCTTCCCCACGTTGACGGCAAATGTCAACTGGCTTCCTGTCAAGTGCGTGAGTCATATTTGCTTCCCAACATCCATAGATAGGTTCGACCAGCACTTCGTTCTCTGTAATATCAGGAAAAGCAAAGTCTTCTTTCATAAGGATGGCTGGCTCTGGCTGCTCAGGACCGATATGGAGGACCCACGCTTCCGTTTTGATTGTTTTCATTGAAGATCTCCTTTTTAATTGATAAAGTTAAATTGCCATATGTCATTCTTCAGGATTCATGGCGCGCGTCATTTTATGCCTTCAGTGATAGCAGGTATCGTGGTCAGAAAGTTCAGGATCAGATGTTGCCACTCGGAGTAACGGTCAATTGGCAGGTGCCCGCAATCGAGTTCAGCAACCTGAGCGCCAGGGATACCGTTGGCAAGTGCCTGACTTGCCTGTGGCGAGACCAGTTGATCCTCCTTCATGCTGATCACAAGCGTCGGTACGGACACTCTGGACAGATCCGAGCGCACGTCAATCCGTGCAACAAGGTCGGCATGCTCAGCGGCATCTGGTGCCGCCATCGAAGCTACTAGCTCAACAAGTCCCTCTAGATCTTCCTCGGACATACTATTGATGTATCGCCTGCTGACGCAAAGGTTTATCTGGTATCTGGCCCATGCATTGCGGTTTTCTTCTTCTGCTTGTCCGTATGCTATCGAGGTCTTGTGCCGCAATGGGGTATCCGGTTGAGCAAATCCCGCTGTCAGGATGAGAGCCGTCACGCGGTCAGGATGGCGAGTCGCAATGCGAAGCGCGATTGCACATCCCATAGAATAAGCAATCACTGCGAACTTCTCGACACCAGCTCGCACGGCAGTGGCTACCATCTGGTCTGCCAGCGTATCAAGTTGTAGCGGCTCGGTGGCACGCGGCGTTGCACCCGAACCGGGATAGTCTGGACCAACTACGGTGAAACGCTCGGTGAGCGAACCGAGCAACGCCGAGAAGTTGCTTTTTACTGTCGCTCCACAACCATGCGCTAGTAGTAGTCCTGGGCCGGAGCCGCAGATGATGTAGGAAAGCGGTGAAATGGGTACCCTGTCCACATTCTTGTTTTCGTTTATCATGGTATATTAATCTCCTTGCAAAGTGCAGAATCAATGGGAATAAGTAGGGCTTTCAAGCCCCTTTTCTAGTTTGTCCAGGTTCGTGAGTACGGACTTAGAGGAGGTGGTTGGATCAGGGACAAGCTGAGCCTGTAAATAGTTGATAAGCGCGCTAGGTGTCGTATAGTCGAAGATCAGTGTCGCGGGCAGGTGGAGTCCGGTAGTGGCCTTGAGGCGGTTACGCAGTCGTAACGCACTCAGCGAATCGAACCCAAGTGTCCTGAACTCCCGATTGGTATCGATACTGGCAGATGGAGCGTATCCCAGGATGCTGACCACGTTCGCACGGATCAACTCAGTCACTGCATGGTCGCGTTCGGCCTGGGAGAGGCTGCTCATACGCTCTCTCCACGAAGGCTGGTCCTTTGTGTCAGCAAGAGATGTTCGCTGTGATGCCGCTCGACGTGATGGAGCCTGAAGCAAGTGGCGCAACACCGCCGCAACTTCGCCTGCTTCTGAGCGAGCGGGGCTGGCCTGATACAGAGTCTTGGGGAGGATGCCCTGACGCATAGCCATGACCATCTTGATGACACCAGCTACCCCAGCGGCAGCCTGTGTATGGC
>VBJK01000307.1 GCA_005879655.1 Chloroflexota bacterium
GATACAAACGCGCTGGACACCACCCCGCAAAGCCTCTTGTGCACCTAATAATTTTTTACGCATACGTCCTTTGGCATAATCCATATATTCATCTAATTCTTGTGCAGGAATAGTACTAATTAACGTGCTATGGTCATTGGGATTCGTTAACAAGCCAGGTACATTGGTCATAATCGCCAGCGTATCCGCATGGAGCGCGGCGGCAAGAGCGGCGGCGGCACGATCGCCATCCACGTTCAAGCGTTCGCCTTCATAACTGAGGGCTAATGGTGCGATGACGGGCGTAAAGCCAGCGTCTAACAGTTGGATGAGCAAGGCGCTATTGATCTGTTCGATGTGTCCAGTATAGTCGTCGCGCAGGATCTGTACGCGTCCCTGCGGTGTTACTGCACGTACGACGGCTTTGCGGCGAGCAACCATTAAGCGACCGTCAACCCCACACAGACCAAGTGCGTTGACACCTTGCTGCTGTAAGAGGGCGACCAGTTCGGTATTGATCTGTCCGGCTACAGCCATGGTGTAGATGCGCAAGGTTTCGCTATCGGTATAGCGACTGGTCATGCCACTGGGGGACGTGATCATACGCGTCTCGTGTCCCATGCGTTGTGCAAGCGTATTGGTCAGGTCAGAGCCACCATGGACCAGTACAACGCGGCGATCAGAGGCAACATAGGTGGCAATTTCACGGACAAACTTCTCTGTTGCGACGCCGCTGGCCCCACCAATTTTCACGATAAGTGTCATAGCAAAATTCCTCCATTGTGTCGATGTAGCGAAACTAGTCTTCCTGACTCTAGAGTTTGGTAGCGATGCATGGCCTTTTATTGCCTTCTCTCCCCCATTTTGCTGCTCACGTATAATAGATATATGAGCACGTTTCCAAACGTTAGTTCTTGAAACTACAGCAAAGGCCAGAATACAGGCTATATAACGTTACTTCTTGAAACTGAGAAAGTTAGATAGGATGCAATCCTGGGAACGTCAGCCCAAGGGTCTCATCCCATCCATGCATAGTGTTTGAAACTTGAATAGCATTGCCCGCCGCGCCCTTCATCAGGTTATCTAATGCCGAGATGACAACGACGCGGCGCTGTTCCATATCCAGTTCAAAACCAATATCGCAATAGTTGCTACCGGCCAGGATCTTTGGCTCAGGATAACGATAAACACCAGTGCGCTCTTTAACCAGCCGAATAAAGGGTTCGCGCTGATAGGCTTCACGGTAGATGCGCCACAGCGTTTTTTCTTCGACGTGCTCGTTGACAAAAACATGAGCCGTGGCGAGTAGACCACGTACTAGGTCGATAGCTGTACCAGAGTAGGCAACCATCTGTTGCAGGTCGCTACCCGTAGAAACAAGGCCCAGTTCCTGGATGACTTCAGCACTATGGCGATGTCCCGTTGGTTGGAAGGAACGCACCGCGCCACTACGATCGGGATGATGGCTACCCGCACCAGGGGCCGCTCCTGCCGCCGATGAGCCAAATTTGGCTTCGATAACCAGCGGCAACGCTGTATTGACAATACCGGCGCGATACAGCGGGGCCAGTCCTAGAATAGCCGCCGTTGCCGAACAGCCAGTCCCGCTCACCAGACTCGCGTCCGCCAATTCAGCACGATGCAGTTCAGGTAAGCCATAGACGGACTCACTCAGCAGTTGCGGTACACAATGTGCTGAACCGTACCAGCGCTGATAGAGTGCTGCCGAGCGCAGGCGGAAATCCGCTGAGAGATCTATGATGCGAGGTGCAAGGCTACTATATTGTCCAATCGCCTCGGACGATGCACCGTGCGGCAAGCAGAGAAAGAGTATGTCGCATGATGTTAGATCGTTGGGATGACAGAAACGCAGTATACTCAGCTTGCGCAGGTTAGGATGGCTGCTATGCAGGAACTGTCCAGCACGGCTAGCAGAAGCTACCTGTGTCAACTCTATCTGTGGGTGAAAGAGCAGGAGCCGTGCCAACTCTCCCCCCGTATAACCAGAACCACCGACAATTGTTGCGCGTAATCGGCTCATAGTACAGCCTCCTCTCTGACTCCGCTGAGTACATAATCAAGCATTTCATTGGGAATATCAACACCGGTTGGCGCGATACTATTACGAAACTCCATGGTAGCATTAATCTCATTCACCAGGAAGCCACGCTCCTCATCCTCCAGCACATCGACGGCCAGAATACCACCGCCCACGGCCCGCGCGGCACGTACACAGATATCGTTGAGTTCAGCTGTCACTGGACAATTGCTGGTGATTGCACCACGTGCCGTATTTGTCACCCAATGAGCACTACTGCGATAAATAGCGCAGATGACGCGCTCTCCAATAACGAAGGCGCGAATATCGCGTTGTGGCTTGGCAACATATTCCTGAATATAGTGAATGTGATGTTGATAGCCGCCCAGCGTTTCCTGGTGTTCAAGCACGGCCTCGGCGGCATCGCGGTCATTCACACGTGCGAGCAGCCGCCCCCAGGAGCCAGTAACGGGTTTGAGTACCGCTGGATAGCCCAGTCGCTCGATACCCTGTACAGCGGTATGTGCCTCAAAAGCCAACATAGTACGGGGCGTTGGCACATTCTCACGCAGTAGCGCCAGCGTAGTGAGCAGTTTATCGTTGCAGACGGTTGTCACCGCCGCCGAGTTGAAGGTGGGAAGTCCCCAGTGCTCTAATATGTGCAAAACCGCTAGCCCGCGCGACTGACTCACGCTGCGACATAGTACAGCGTCAACTGCGCTCCATCGTTTATCCGCTCCGGCCAGATCGAGCAGTAGCTCGCCATCATCGATAATCTCATACTCGACCCCACGTTTCTGTAACGCTTCGATCAGTATCTTTTCCTCCACCCGGATGCGAGATGTAAGAATAGCCAGACGCATAAAATTCACTCCCTCTCTGCTGGTTCAGGAACCACCGCAATGGTGGCTCCTACTCACCCCAGTCCTCTTCAACCTGCGGTGCCAGCGCCACTTTTGGTTGATCGATGTTGAGTACCTCAAGTTCCGCATTACAATCGGGACAGTAGACAATCTCACCAATCATGAGACCTTGCAGACTCACCTCTGCTTCGCATTCTGGACAATGGGCCATGTGTTGCATTCTCCTTTTCAAGCGCAATGAATTGCGCGGCTATATTGCGTGCAATAATTTGCATAATTACGTGAGGCGCAATGAATTGCGCGGCTACGGGACAAACAAAACGCCCTTCATCTTCCATAATAGAGGAAGCATGAAGGGCGATCATTAGCTCTCGCGGTACCACCTTCATTATCATCGCTTCAGCGCAATAATATCTTTATGTAGCTCATTAACCAGCGCTGGTTATGCTACACGTCTACCCTATAACGGGGGCCTCCGGCAAAGGTCTACTCTTGTTCAGACAATTTCTTCTCGCAGCTTACAGGTTTTTTTCACGGTACTGGCATACAGGCATTTCACCACGCGCCTGCTCTCTGCTTGCGACAGGAGACCGTTACTCGTCCCTTCAATGCTTTTCTAACTATGCGATTGTGTAAGATATATTTTTATTGAGTAGAGAATAAAGGGCAAACAAAAACGCCCTTCATCCTCCAACGAAATTTTTTCTTGTTGGGAAGGACGAAGAGCGATATCATTTCTATATGACAGGGCTTTTCGCGGTACCACCTTCATTTGTCACTACCTTACGATAGCAACCTCTAAGAGCAAGCAGAAACGTTGCTCTTCCTACCCGATCACGGGGGCACCCGGCGGAGGTCTACTTTCGTACAGTGATCAGTTTCATATGTTAAAACTAACCAGTGTAGACGATTTCTTCTCGCAGCTTAGGGGATCTTTTTCACAGTACTGGCATACAGGTTTTTCACCACTCACCTGTTCTCTGAATGCGACAGGAGACTGCTACTCGTCCCTTCAAAGCATTTTTCGTATTCGGTTCTTAGCTATGTGTATACTTATAACATGTTGCAACTTATGTTGTCAAGGATAATCTTATACAAATGTCTGCGTAAGGGTGTGCGATTTTGCTACTGGGTGTAGGGAAGATGGTAATGTCGTCTGTCTATGGCTCTCCATTGGTAAGTTACGGATGTGTGTGGTACAGAACACACGTCCCATATAGCTTTGCTGCTTCACCTCACTTCCCCCCTTATCAGCCTCCCGACACACCCTCATCCGACTTCCAACGCAAAGCATCACGTTTCCGATACTTCGCCATAACCTGATCAAACGCCGTATCCAGATCAATATCCAGCGAATTTGCCAGGCAGGTAACAACATAGAGAATATCGCCGAGTTCGCCAGCGATACTGCCCTGATCCTCATTGGCCTTCTTAGGCTTCTCGCCGTGATGATGATTAATCTCGCGTGCCAGCTCACCAACCTCCTCAGTCAGGCGGGCCAGACTGGAGAGCGGTGCCCAATAATGATTCTGCCACTCCTCCCGAATCAGATGATCTACCTCTAGCTGTACATCACGCAGCGTTCTCATGCAACAACAAATCCTTCAGCAGTAATAGCGGCGTAGGTCATGCTTTCACTATTGTAGGCAAAACCAATATTCCAGGTAGGCAATGGCAGCTTCAGCCGCAACCTGGGCAAGGGCACCTTGCGCAACAAGATCCGCCGCTCTTTTGGCCAGCAGCACACGTATAATGTCCTCACCACGCCCCGTCGTGGAGATAGCCGCCTCGCTATCAGCATAGAAGCCACAGCCGATCAATGGCGTATCCCCCACACGACCAGGATATTTATTAAGTATGCCCCCGGTAGAAGTAGCCGCCGCTACATGACCTGCCGCATCAAGAGCAACCGCCCCCACTGTACCATGCTTCTTTTCCGTATCCTCCACCGGCGTCTCTTGCGCCTGCGTCTGCAACCAACGATTATATTGTCGCTCTACCAGCAAATCTTCAAATTTACATAAAGACATGCCATTTTTCAGCGCGAACTCCTGTGCACCACGACTGGCCAGTAGCACGTGAGGACTATGCTCCATGACTTTCCTGGCCAGCGAGATAGGATTTTTGATCAGCTCAACCGCACCGACCGCACCTGTACGCAAGGTATGACCTTCCATGATTCCGGCATCCATCTCGATATTTCCAGTCTGCGTCAGACATGAACCTGTACCGGCATTGTAATGCGGATTATCTTCGAGTGCTCGCACAGCAGTTTCGACGGCATCGAGTGCTGAGCCACCTTGCTGTAAAATGTGCCAACCAAGCTGTGCGGCATCTTTACAGCCCGCCCGGCAGACGGCCAGACGTTCAACTGCGATTGAGCCAGCTCCCCCATGAACAATTATAGCGATTGACATATATTCTCTTCTTTCTCCCCTTGAAGATGTGCATCAGGGTAGCCCCAAGGGACAATGCCGCCCAGGGCAACCCCAAGGGATTGCCCCTGATCCCCCCTGATGGCCTGCACCCCTCGTGCATTATAAGCGCTGACGCCTCTTCTTCAGCGTCTCTTGCAGCAAGGCCAATTCTTTTTCCATCTCGTTAACCGATGCAGGCACTGCACTTTGCGTACTTAGCTTACCAGTCGCCTGACCAGAGTCCAGCTCAGCTACCTGCTCACGGCGTATGACATTAATGGGTTTTGATCCTTGGGGGGGAGGAGTTGAGCGAGGTCCTGGCTTGGAGTGCGGCCACTGTGGGAAATGGTATCCGCCGCTATTTTGCACTGTCTGACTCGCTGGTGGCGCATTTTCTTGAAGCGCCTGTTGTTGGGTTGTTTTATTTTCTGATTTCAGAGCTTGTTTTGTGGCTTTTTGCGCCATCATTTCTCTCCTTAATTAGAGCTGTACTGTTGCAATAGAATAAATAATTTCTATGGTTTCCTTCATCCATCCATTTTTATGGGTGCACGTCATTTTTTTACCCATATGGGCAATAGATTCGTAGGAGTGCAATTCATTGCACCATGCGTTTTGACGTGTACATGTCATATGTTGCCCATATGATGCGAAAGCTTCGTAGGCGCGCAATGAATTGCGCCGAGTGTTTTGACGTGTACGTGTCATATGGGCAATAGCTTCGTAGTTGCGCAATGAATTGCGCCGAGCGTTTTGACGTGTACGTGTCATATGGGCAATAGCTTCGTAGTTGCGCAATTCATTGCGCCTGCATTCGTGCCTCTGGCGCAATGAATTGCGCAACTACGTGTGGTGGGTGGGCACAGGCGCAATGAATTGCGCAACTACCCAAGATCCCGACTTGATAAACATAGTACTTCTAGGAATGGATGCTCTGGAAACTGGTGCATGCTCGTTGCATAATTTAGATAAGCAAACCTTACTTCTTATTGTACACTGATAAATCCATAGAATGCGATCAATGGATGGAGCAGATTTTATGAAAGTACTAATTACTGGTGCTACCGGCTTGCTCGGTGGGCATCTTATAAGAGAATTGCAAGCACGCGATGAGCAGATCAGAGCTTTGGTCTTGCCTGTAGAAAATGCGGAGAAGTTAGAAGCACAGGGCGTTGAGGTGGTGCGTGGCGATATAACCGATGCCAGTTCGCTGGGACCTGCCGTCAAGGATGTCGATCTCATCTTCCACCTTGCGGGCATGATGGGTGTCTGGCGTCCCATGGCAGACTATCGTCTGGTCAATGTTACTGGTTCGGAGAATCTCTATAAGGCTGCACAGGCGGCTGGTGTGCGCCGTTTTATACACACCAGCTCGCATACCGTGTATGGTCTGGGGCATGGCCGTTTTATGGTAGAGGAAGATCCGCTACGCCCCGATCCCGATCCCTATAGTGTGACGAAGGCTGAAGGCGATCGTTTGCTGCGCCGCCTGATGCTCAACAGCGGTGTGGAGACGGTCATTTTGCGTCCGGGTACGTTCTTTGGTCCTGGCGATCACCTGCACTTTGGCCGTATGGCGCAGAAGACGAAGGATGGCAAAGCCTTGCTACTTGGTCCCGGCAATAATGCGCTGCCCTTCTGCTACGTTACCGATATAGTCCAGGGCTACATGCTGGCCGCCTATCATGAGAAGGCTCCTGGCAATGTATACAATATTACCAATGATCGCCCATTAACGCAGCAAGAGATGTTCGATACGATCGCTGATGCCGTTGGTGGCCAGCGGCCAACGCTACACTTGCCCTACCTGCCGATCTACATGGTAGCGACCGTGGCGGAGAACATCTATAAGATGGCTCATTTGAAAATGAAGCCGCCCGCTACGCAGCTTGGCGCTATGATGTTCGGTACAGACAATAAGCATAGCGTAGAGAAGGCGCGTCGTGAGCTGGGTTACGAACCCAAGGTGGAGCTACGCGAGGGTATTAAATTGGCTGCCGAATGGTTTAACACTGGCGGTTTCGACAAGCCTCCTGTAACTGCCGCTAGCCAGAATGCACCGCTAGCTGGTGCGAGGAAATAGCAGTTCGTATAACCGTAGCCGCGCATTCATTGCGCACGAGGAAGGCCGGTGGTACAAAACCACCGGCCTTCCTCGTGCGCAATGAATGCGCGGCTACTCTGCTGTTGTGCAGACTTTCTTGCCAGCACCTTTGTAGCCGAACTTTGCAATGGTGGAGCGTAGCCAACCAGCGGTCGGACCATTATCAATACGCTGGCTCGTCTCTGTCAAGAATGAGGCGGTCTGTGGTCTTGAAGGTAGCTCATTGGCCTCACGCAACTTGCGCAGTTCGTCATAATGCTGGGATGCCCAGTACATGTTGACGCGGCAACCAGTGCAATTCTTCACATTATCCTCATTCTGAGCACCACATTGTGGACATTCAGTCATTTGCATTTCCTCCTTAGACATTTTTGCAACGTTTTTGCCCTTAAGCTTCTACTGTCACCTTATCATCTGAAAGAGGAGTCTCTTGCTTGACATTAATGACGGGCAAGTAACGCAGTTTCTCAGATTTGCCGTTCTTCCCTTTAAAGGCATCTAATGCAGTCTCGCGGCCAACTTCGAGGGCAACACTAGTCATGGTCGGAACGTGGCACAACATATTCGTATAGGCCGCATTCGCCAATGGACAATGGCATTCGCCAGCCTTAATGCTGCGGCGCAATTCGTTTGCCTGGGCCGTGGTCCAGACCGAACGGAAATCGTAGTTATGTTCGCGCAAGTTGCCCACAGACTCCGCACGGATACAGCACGTCCAGACATCGCCATTGGGGGCGATCTGTGCCGATGCAATACCAGCCATGCAGGGAATAATCTGCCGTTTCTCTACCAGCGTACGCTTCACAATATCGTAGTAGCGATCGCGGAAAGACTGTGTAATACGCGCCACGCCCTGCGCATTCTCAGCCCGAATATCTTCTTGCAGACGCTCAATCACTGGCTTGTACTTCTCATAAGGTGGGGTAATGCCCATGCCAACCGTATCCAACTCGACGCGCTCTTCGGCGATCTCGCTGATGAATTGATCGGGTTTGAGTTCTTCACGCACGAACTTATGGATAGTATCAAATTCATGAACATTGAAGTTAGAGATAACAGTATGGATGCCAAGGGTGAAGTTTTTGTACTGCGCTTTTAAGGCTTTTAACCCGGCATAGGTGCGCATGGCACGCTCGAAATTGCCCTTGACGCCACGTATCTGATCGTGTCTATCACCAACGCCGTCCAGCGACAGGTTAATGATCACTTCAGAGCCAGGTGCAGCTTGCAGGACCTTCTCGACGCGACCGGGAATGATTTTATCTTGAATGCCGTTGGTTGGTATATTGATGATACCTGGGCGGCAATGCCGATAAGCCGCACTTAC
>VBJK01000127.1 GCA_005879655.1 Chloroflexota bacterium
CCATACAGATGATCATTGGCGCGCTCGGCCAGATGAAGATACCATCTATAATGTTGCTCACACAGCTGTTGCCAGTCTCCTGTTTGCTGAAGCTTCTCTAGAGCGTACTGCTGTATAGTGTTGAGCAGACGGTAACGAACTTCTACCGTATCTTGTTCCTGATCTTCTTGCTCTTCCGCGATGGCTAGTGAGGCATTGACCAAGCGAGCAAGCGTCTCAAAGACCGTAGGAGCTGCGGGGCTGGCACAGATCTGCGTCACGGCATCTAGATCCCAGCTACCCGCAAAGACGGCGAGACGCCCGAACAATGCCTGCTCGGCGGAAGTGAGCAGGGCATAGCTCCAATCGAGAGTCGCCTGTAATGACACGTGCCGTGCAGCAGCGGTCCACTTGCCATGCTTCAACAGTGTGAAGCGTTCGTCCAGACGAGCGGCGAGTTGATCGACGGAGAGCATGGGAAGCAGGGCTGCTGCTAGTTCCAGCGCCAGGGGCAGGCCGTCCAACTGGGCACAGATGCAGGCAATGGCAGAGGCATTGTGTTGCGTGAGACGAAAGTGTGGGGTATTATCAGCAGCGCGCTCACAAAATAACTGGACGGCCTCATAGCGAGCAAGCAGTTCAACCGCCGGGAGTAACTGCGGATCGGGCGAGGGCAAGGCTGCAAGACGCCAGACTGTCTCCCCTGTCACCTCAAAGGGTTCTCGGCTGGTTGCCAGCAAGTGCAGGTGTGGGCAGGCTTGCAGTAGTGCTTCGACGAGGGGGGCACATGCCACGAGGAGATGCTCGCAGTTATCCAGTAATAGCAAGACGTGCCGCTCCCGTAGCGCTGCGATGAGTAGAGAGGAGAGCGGGCTATCTACATCGGTGCGGACACCCAATGCGGCGGCGATCGTATAGGGGACCAAGCGAGGATCAGTGAGTGAGGCCAGCTCGGCTATATAGACACCATCGGGGAAGGAACTGCTCAAGGCGCTGGCAATCTCAAGAGCGAGACGCGTTTTGCCGACGCCGCCTGTGCCAATCAGTGTAAGCAGACGCTTGCTCAGTAGAAGGGAGGAGAGCATAGCACACTCCTGCTCACGGCCCACAAATCTCGTCAGGTAGAGAGGCAAAGACACACGTGCCTTGTGTTCAGTCATTTTCTACCTCTTATCTCCTCTATGAAGACTTGTGGAGACACGTTCGTCAATTTCGGATTTTAAAGTGTCGAGGTCGGATAATGACATGGGCTTCTCCTTCACACTACTCATCTTGCAGAGGCGACAGACAGGTGCAAGAGATGATAATGAGCTACTGACATCGATTACGGTCCTGCTCGATTGCTATCATCCTATCACATTGTCCGAGCTTCCTGTCTTTCGCCAAAACACGCTCATTCATGAAGTATGATATCTGCTTGCTCGCTGTAATCAAATGCCTGTTTCTGCGCCGGATCTGCTTTCCCCTAACCAATGCTCAACGGTTACAGTCTGGGCTTACGCATCTGGCAGTTGTGGAATAGGGATACTCTCGATTAACTCTCGTATATCCACTCCCAGGCCCATGGCTATTTTATCTAAGGTGTGAAGGGTAATAGAAACACTGGGGTTTCTATAAATTTTCTGGATGATGTTTTCGTCCACATCGCACATGCGCGCAACTTTACCCTGACTCAACCCCCTGGACTGCGCAATGCTCTTAACTTTCAGTCGGTACATGCTACTCTTCTCCCTCTATCCACCAATATATCAAATAGCTAACCTTGACAATAGCGGGAGATGTAGGGTATATTTTTTAAGGTGGGTAAAAACCTTCCTACCACATCATTGACAGTGGTGAGAAGGTTGGATAGAAGAGTATTTATTAAATAATAGATGGAAATGAGGATTTTGTTGCATTGTCACATTATGATAGCATTATCCGGTGACTACCGGTATAGGATAGGGAAGTTTACCTGAACACTTGACCATCAATGCTTCACCCGCTATCCGGCCCTTGTACTTAGAGAGTTCCTTTGCATATAATACATGTTAGATGGATCGATCTGAGAGCAAACCACTGAAGGAGAAAGCATTGATGGTCAGGTTATTTCGTCTACTCGTCATCCTTGCAGTCGTTTTTGTCTTGCTCCTACTATTTCGTCCTGACGCCCTTGTCAAGGCGGGCAACGTCCTAACAGCCGTTGGCTCTTCAAATGCTAGCGGGACAGCGCACATGCTGTTTGACCAGGGGAGTAAAGCAGCTAATTTGCAGTTAAACTTGCAGGGGTTAGCTTTACACCTTGAATATACCATCACGATCAATGAGGGGAAGTGTGATGGTAAAGTACTGGCGACGATCAACAAAGTCACTCCCGATACTCAAGGCCATGTGCAGACTACCTTTTCCTATAAGGACCTTAACGCAATACAGCAACAAGGGGGTGTATGGGTAAATGTGCACAAGGGAGATGCCTCTGGTCCTAGTGTCGCTTGTGGACTGGTGCGGCTCGAAAACACTACTACTGACGGGCAACAGACCAATACGACCAGTAATAACACATCGCTCCCTGGCAATGGCAGAAACCAGACATTACCAGGTTATGCGCCAAATACGGTGACTAATTTGCCTAATACGGGCGTGGCTCCGGCCACTAGTGACTCTTACGATAACTACAAGTACCCGCATAGGCGTTAGAGGGCACCCATAAAGGATACCCTGTTACACCTTGAGAATGAGTACCTTAAAATTGCCCATACCCGCAGGATCAGTCAGGGCCGCGACGCCTTGCCGTACGTTGTACCATCGCAGCAGTGCTATCTGGCCCTGATCGCTGGCCCGTGCCGTGTCAATAATTGCGTAATCGCGGCCACGGACACGCGCCAATTCTTCATAAATACCCATAGTTTGCAACCACTGGCCCTGTGTGGTAAAGGTGTGCAGGCGTAACCCTTGCCGTCTTCCCTCGTTGATTAATGCCGTGAAGTTGACGTGGGCAGTAATATCTTGCTGGCCTGGACGCAGCAGGGGACGCTCGGTCAACTGATGCTGAAAGTAACAGGCAAGTGTACCACGGCGGCGGTCACGCGTGTATAAGGCACGGGCCTTGTCTCCATAATCGATGGTGAGCAAGAAACCATGCTTCTTGCGTGTATGACGAGGAGTTGTGCCGCTACTCGGCTCCAGTAATAGCTTGGCGCTTTGCTGCATCCAGCAGAGGGCGTCCAGATTAATCTCTGCTCGCCAGCCGTCTTCAAATGTGTGCCAAGGGATCTTGTAAGTATCCAGGTAGCACTCAACCACCTCGCTACTGGGTCCATGCAGCACTTCGCACAGTTGGCCTTGCTGTAAGGTGACATAGACTTCATAGAGTTTTGTCGCGCGCTTTTCTACGATGTGCACGGGAAACGCATCGACCAGCTCGTTAGAGAGTAGTACCGCTGGGCCTGCTGGCCATGGCTGGGGACTCGCTGAAGGCTGTCCAGCTTGCTGCTGTGAGAGATCAACGGCAGATGAGTATGGTTCAGTCTGATGAGTCATCTCAGCAAATGAAGTAGTGGCATTCTGACCAGTCCGAATATCGGCAATACGGTAATCGAGTGCCGCAAAAAGATCTGGTACACTTTGTTGCGCCCATTTACGCACACCTTGAGCTAGATCACCACGTCCTGCGCCTTGCTCTAGCACAATGAAGGGTACAGGACGTTGTAGCTGTAACCACAGCTGATGGAGCTGCTGTCCCATGCAATGAGCAAAAAAGTCGGTGACATCAGTACTGGTGTAGAAATCACCCTGCCAACCTACTCTGGTTGGACCACTGACGTAGTAGCCGCTTCCCGGTTCATACAGCGCCATGCGCATATAATCGGCAAACGTAATCGCACCCTCACGCTGGATACGTTCGGCGATAAGCTGTTGTAATGAAGTAGAGAGCATAATACTCTACATTATACTCTAAAGTGACTACACTTGCATACCCATGCATTCATTCTTCCATGCTTATCCTCCCTTCGAGCTCAGGCCGGGTCATCTGTATCATCTAATATGATTTCGTCGTCAACATCGTCAACACCAGTGTTGTAGGTATTGTCATTGCGTAGCCGTATATCAAGTAAGTGAATGGATAGCCGTCCAAATGTATAAATGATACGATGGCGACCAGAGCGTGCATAATACCGCTTCCCTTTCATGTGACGAACTTGCTTTTTGGTCTTACCATCGGGTACGGGATCTGCCGAGAGTAACTTGATCCTTTCTAGAAGCCGGTGGGCTTCTTTTGGCCGTAACTTCACAAGATAATCCAGTGGTGCCTGCATGAACAAACATTGTCGATCAGTCATAAGTTTTAACTACTCCTATATAGCCATCTTCCCTCAATGACCCCTGTCGTTTTTATTTTCTGTAAGTACTTATACATTCCAATGTGTGTCTGCATCTAGAATTAAAGACTTTTTTCCTATCAGTCTTAACATAAAGTATATAGTTTTAAACGACTTCTTTCTATTTATTCCACTTTTATGTCATACAAGAGAAAACGAGAAAACTAGCTCTTCTGCGTAAATATATGTGCAGAAGGAGGAAAAGCATTATGGAGCTGATAGTTCCTGTAACGCTTTTCCTCCTTCTGCACATATATTTACGCTATTAAGGTGCGGTGACAGCTGAAACGACTACTGTGCCTGGACCACTATGCGTACCGAATACTGCACCTAGTTTGTACCTGGGGATTTCGTGAGAATAGACTGCTTTGAGTGCATCGCAGAGCTGCTGACCAACCTCTTCGTTTGTTTCCGCAATGGTGATGCTCTCTAGCTCACCCAGTTCACGGACCAGCTGTGTAATTCTTGCGTAGGCTTTGCTGCGCGTACGCGGCTGTTCCAGCGGGACGACTACCCCGTCCTTGAGCGAAACGATTGGCTTGAAACTGAGCATATTACCCAGCAGCGCTTTAGCTCCACCAATGCGCCCACCTCGCTTCACGTACTCCAGTGTATCCAGCACGCTCAGAATATGTGTACGTGCAAGTTGGTCAAGCACGTGTGCTTTGATCTCTGCCAGGCTTACGCCAGCACTGGCTTCTTGTGCGGCTAGTATTATTGCCTGCGACATACCGACGCTGATGCTTTTTGAATCGATCACTTCAATAGGCAGCTGTTTGCCTGTATTAGCCACATCATCGCGCGCCTTACAGGCTGATTGATAGGTACCGCTCAGCCCGGAGGAGAGGTGAACTGAGAGGATGCCAGTCACCCCTTCGTCTAGCAGATGTTGGTATGCTTCTTGAAATTTTGCGGGTGGGGGTTGTGAAGTACGTGGCAGGTCTTTGCTAGCCTGCAATTTGCGGTAAAAACCAGCATTATCCAGCTCAACATTATCCAGGTAAGCTTCGTCACCAAAAAATACCGTGAGGGGAACAATGGTAATGCCCAAAGCTTCAGCCTGCTCTAATGGAATGTCCGCTGTACTATCTGTGACAATACGAATGGTCATAGTGCCCTCCCAACATGTAGATGGCGTCTGGACCTAGCATGTCAGATCCTTAATACGCCAGATAGCGTGAAAAAGATGCCTTTACTCGGCAGCAAGTATATAGGCATAATAGCGTTGGCCGCCGTCAATAATCTCGATCTCTAGCTGAGAATAATGCTCTTTGATGCGCTTGCTCGTCTCCTCAGCTTCCTCAGCTGTAACATCTGCGCCATAGTAGAGCGTAAGAAGCTCATAGTTGCCAATATTCATGCGTTGGAGCGTATCCTGTAAGACAGCCTGCATGTCTCGCCCGGCCACTGAGAGATGGCCGTTGATGACACCAATGTAATCCCCCTCGCGTACCTGTACATTCCCCAACTGGACCGAACGTACGGCGGTGGTGATTTCGGCAGTCTGTACGTTTTTGAGCGCCTCAGTCATGACGTGGCAATTGGTTGCGAAATCCGCTGCGAAGTTGAATGCGACCAGCGCTGTAATGCCCTGGGGGAGCGTCTTGCTGGGCACAATGTAGACTTCTTTCTGCGTCAGGCCGACTACTTGCTGCGCGCTCAGCACGACGTTGCTGTTATTGGGCAGAATGATGACCTTGTCCGATAGTACGGCTTCGACTGCGGCCAGCAGCTCTTCGATACTGGGGTTCATCGTCTGTCCACCTGAGACGATGGAGGTGATGCCCAGCCCCTCAAAGACCTTCTCGATGCCAGCACCTGAGACGACGGCCACGGTGGCGATAGCAACCTTCTCAACAGGGGCTTGCTGCTCTGCGGTGGCGTGTTCAGCGGCGCTCTCGGCGGCATAGGTGAGGCTCTGCTCTTGCAGATTTTCGATATTGATATCGGTCAAACTTCCCAGGCCAACGCCGTAGTCAAGGATCTTGCCTGGTGTAGGGGTGTGCGTATGGACTTTGAGCAGCTGCTCATCGCCCGCCACAACGGTGGAGACGCCTCCCATATCGATAATGGTTTGCCGGATGCGCTCGACATCGAGGTTCTTGCCGCGCAACAGGAACACGACTTCATAGCCAAACTCTTCCTCAACGGTGACACGTCCCTTCTTCACGTGCTCTGTCGTCTGAGTTGTGATGGTCGTCGTGGTCGCACTGCTGGGTGTGGCATTTGCCACCGTGGCCTCACCGCGAATATAGCGCAAAATACCTTCTAAAAAGGTGCAAAATCCTTGCCCACCGGCATCCACTACGCCTGCCTGCTTCAGTGTAGGGAGCAACTCTGGTGTGCGAGCGACGGATTGGCGGGCGGTGAGTACGATCTCTTGTACTTGAGCAACCAGATCATCGCCCCGCTCAGCACTACGTGTTGCAGCCTCCGCCGTTTCGCGTACGACTGTCAGGATGGTACCTTCGACAGGCTTAATCACGGCACGATAAGCCAGACGGGAAGCTTCCTGAAATGCTTTGGCGAGATCGGCGGATGTGAATGTTGGCTTTTTATCTAGCCCCTGTGATAGCCCGCGTAGTGTTTGCGAGAGGATGACACCAGAATTGCCCCGTGCCCCTAAGAGGGCGTCATGAGCGACACGAGCTGCGATTACCCCTGCTGAGGTTTCATTACTGTTCACAATATTACGTACAGCAGACTTCATTGTCGCGGACATATTTGAGCCAGTATCACCATCAGGTACAGGGAAAACATTGAGCGCATTGATGGTTTCGCGGTGCTCTTCTAGCCATGCAGCACCTGCGAGGATGGCCTTCTTCAAGTCCTGACCATCAAAGACACTGATCTTTCTTACTCGTTGTCGAGATGTGCGCGATGATGTTTCCTGCATGTTGGCTTAACTACCTTTTATCCTTTAATTTTCGTCTTGTGCTCCTGGCCCATTCAATAGCCCCTGTACATTGACATTCACCTGGGCAACTGGAATGCCAAGCATCTTCTCCGTCGTGAATTTGACGGTCCTCATTATATTATGCGCAATCTCAGAGATACGAAGTCCATATTCCAATACAACATAGATATCAATGATCAACTGGTCATTGATCCTATGGATGCGTACTCCCTGTCTGCTCCGTTGCGGTGGGAGCAGGATAGCCTGTCCATTGTGAAGACGAGGAGAGGCAATGCCTAGCACTCCATAACACGAGGTCGCAGCCTGGACCGCAATGGAGTGGATGGCATTTGGTAGAACTTCGATCCTCCCACGTGGATGGAAGTCGTCATGGTGCGGTTGCATAGCAGGTGCTTTCGGCATACGCAAATGTCTTTCTCTCTTGCCAAATTAACCCGAATGGGTTATACTCGCAGAACGTGTTAGGTTTACCTGATCGGCGCACAAATTTTACTGAAGCAGTATACCAGAGGCCCCGATGAGAATCAAGTAAGGAAGGATATATAGAAATGGCCGCAGGTCGTTGTGACGTTTGTGAACGCAAGCCAATGTATGGAAATAACGTGCCTTTCTCGCAGCACCGCACACGCCGTCGCTTCGTGCTTAACGTGCAGCGTCGTCGGATCGAAGTAGACGGGAAGCCGAAGACCGTCAACATTTGTATGCGCTGCTTGCGCACGATGAGCAAATTGCCCAAGGTGCGATAATTGTTTTCATCAGCATTAAGAGAAGATAGATGGGAAAAGTGAGTCAGGCTCACTTTTCCCATCTATCTTCTCTTAATGCTGTTTGCTTATTTCTTTGCAAAGCGTGTGCGTAGCTGTCCGCAAGCGGCGGCGATGTCATCACCCCGTTCAGCACGAACGCTGTTACTGACGCCGCGCTCGAAGAGGATGTTGCGGAAGGCACGGATGACATCTGGAGCTGGTGGACGGTAGTCGGCAGCTGTGGCATTGACGGGGATGCAATTGACATGAGCGAACTGCTTGAGGGGTGCCAGCAGTTGCGCGAGTTGCTGGGCGTGCGTTGGCGTATCGTTAATGCCCGCGAGCAGGACGTATTCAAATGTCACCTGTCGTTTGGTGGCGGCAATATAGTCCTTACAGGCTGCAAGCAGTTCTTGCAGTGGGTATTTGCGATTGATGGGCATGGTTTGGCTACGCAATTCGTCGCTTGGCGCGTGCAAGGAGATGGCAAGATTCACTTGTAGCGCTTCCTGGCTCAACTTACGGATGGCGGGCACGAGTCCTACCGTTGAGACGGTCATATGCCTGGCACCAAGCTGAAAGCCTGCGGGACTATTGAGAATGCGCAACGCTTGCAAGACATTATCATAGTTGTGGAGCGGCTCGCCCATGCCCATCAGTACGATATTGGTAATGTGGTCGATAGGCTTGCTGCCAGGGAGTCCTGCTGCATGCCAGGGAGTCGCACGGAGTTCGCGGGCAAAGTAGAGTACCTGAGCCACGATCTCACCTGCGCTCAAGTGGCGATCGAAGCCCATCTGGCCGGTAGCACAAAAGGTACAGCCAAAGGCACAACCGGCTTGGCTGGAGACGCATACGGTCGCTCGTGCACTACTCTCGCCTAATGGCGGGTAGAGCATTAAGACGGACTCGACGAGTTTGCCATCGGCTAATTCCAGTAGCAGTTTGCGTGTACGGTCGTCCTTTGAGTGTTGTTCGCTCCGCACAACCATTGGTCCGATGCACGCCTCTTCTGCCAGACGCTGGCGTAGCGCCTGTGGCAGATCGCTCATCGACGCGAAATCGGTGACGAGATGCTGATAGAGCCAGCTATAGATCTGTTTTGCACGGAACGACGGTTCACCATGGTCGGTGATCCACTGCTGCAACTGTGGCAGAGTTAATGCTAAAAGATCTGTCTTCTTATGGATATGAGATTGCGATGTGATAGACATGGGTGCATTATAGCACGCTGGCACCTGATGGTAAAATAAAGATTACCTCCATTGGTGAGTTAGGGATGTGGATAGTGAGGAATGCAAAACTTTCGACTTGACTACTTAACGCTATTACTGCTACAAACCTATCAACTGCTACTCTTGTTTAGATCGCTCTAAAATGTTATGATGACAAAAAATAGCATGGGAGGGCATCGATTTTATGACCAAAGCTCATAAAAAGAAGGCGAAATTTGTGTATAAGGATCAAGTAGAGGAGATACATGCAAAAGCAGAGACTGAACCAACACAACAATATGATGCAAGCTTAAAAGATCTCATAGAATAGCAAGCTGCTGACATCCTACCCCTTTTACTACCGGGAGCGGTCTATGAGGGCACGCTGAATGTGGAGATGATACGGCCCGCTGTTCGCGCTGATAAAGTCTTTCTCATCAAATACAAAGGTGATCTGCACATCCTACATCTCGAATTTGAGACGGGTGCTGACAACAAGATGGATGCCAGAATGTTGGCGTATAATAGTATACTGTTCCATCAGTACAGTGTGCCCGTCATCTCTATTCTCATCTATCCATTTAAGACGACTATGGTGACAGCGCCGTTGATCATTAAGAATAAGGATGGAGTACTCACTCATTTTAATTTTCAGGTGTTACCGTTATTTACGTTAAAAGCCGAGCAATATGTTCGTGCTCATGCTACTTGCATCTACCCATTGCTACCGACCATGCAAGGGGTGAACCATCAGCTCATCCAGCAAGTCATGGAGGAGCTAGCCGAGTTATATCGTGAGGATGAAGTCACTTTAGCGAAACAATATGCTTGGATGAAACTTCTGTTAGAGCGAACCACTATGGTGCCGCTTGATGAGAAATTGAAGATAATGGAGGCTTTGAATATGTTTGACAAGCTCTGGAATGAAAGCCCTATGGTCCAAAAGATGAAAGAAGAGAGTGAAGCCAGAGGCGAAGCCAGAGGCAAAGCTGAAGGTGAATTAGCAGGATTACAGAGAACACTCGTCAATATTGTCAAGATACGCTTCCCCAGTCTGGTTGACTTGGCACAGCGTAAAGCAGCTCAAATGAACAACACTGGCGCGATCGACCTGCTGATCGAGCAGATTGTTGCTGCTAATGATGAGAGTATCGCACGCTGGTTGCTCTCCCTAAATGCTGCTTAACCAGTTGGATTCTGCATCCTTGCCAAATTCCCCCCCCTCACAAGGATGCAGAATCCCTAATTATTGAATATTGGCAATCTATAAATCTTGTGCTAGAATAGCAGGCCCCTCCAATATCTCAGCCCCAATTTGTGAATCATGGACGTTTATATGTGGAGAGTTATTTATTAACATCATTGCATGTCCCGGACTTAAGAAGCATCCCATGCTCCATCAGGCGCTCTCATGCAGAGCCACCGTTCTTCAGAAGCGAGCGAAGCTATGATCGACCGCACAGGTCAATATATAGGCAATTACCGCCTTCTACGTTTGCTTGGGCAAGGAGCCTTTGCCCAGGTCTACCTGGGTGAGCACCGCTATCTCAAAAGCGCTGCGGCCCTCAAAATACTACGACACGCACTCACGGAACAGAAAGCACAACATTTTCTGGAAGAGGCCCAGACCCTGGTTCGTCTCAGGCATCCGCATATCGTGCGTGTGCTTGATTTTGCGGTGGAAGAGGGCATGGCGGTGCTGGTGATGGACTATATTCCAGGAGGCACACTGAAGCAACGTCATCCTCGTGGAACCCGTCTGTCTATCGATATGACGCTAGAGTATGTGAAACAGGTTGTCTCCGCCTTGCAGTATGCCCATAATCACTACGTCATCCACCGCGATGTGAAGCCGGATAACCTGCTGGTGGATAGCGATGAGCATCTGGTGCTCAGCGATTTTGGCCTCGCCCTCTTTGCACCCTCGCCGGACCAGCTCTCGAACCAGGTGCTAGCAGGAACTCTTCCTTATATCTCTCCTGAGCAAGTGCGCGGCAAGCCCTGTTTTGCCAGCGATCAGTACGCGCTGGGTGTGCTCACCTATGAATGGCTCACGGGGGTACGTCCCTTCGAGGGCAGACCCTGGGACCTGATCGAGCAACATCTGACGGCAACGCCCCCGCCCTTGCGCGAGCGTTATCCAGAGCTGCCTGCTGCCCTCGAACAGGTGGTGCTCAGAGCGCTGGCCAAAGATCCACAAGAGCGGTACGTGAGTATGTACGCTTTTGCCCAGGCTTTAGAATGTGCCTGCCGTGAGGATGAGCAGAGCGATGATGACTCCCAGATTACTGCTGCGTTGCCGGTTGTCCGCGCGTCGTCGGCGACCGTGCTCGAAGGGGTGTACACGCTGCGGACCATCTTCCTCTCAGCCGCTCCAAACGATGAGCTAGTGGCGGCACGCTTGGCAGCTGATCTGAAGAGACGAGGGCTTATACTGTCCCTTGATCTTCCTAGACGTGTCTCTGCAACTGATCAAGAGGAGACGCTACGGCAGGCTATGCGTGCAACCCATCACGTTGTGGTAGTCGTCACGCCTCACACGCGCTCTTCACGCGTGGTCAGAGAGCACCTGCGGCTCGCTCGGATGTATCAGCGACGGCCCATACTGGTCTGGATGGAAGGCAATGAGATGGTAGCAATGTTGCTGGATCACACATGGGATCAGTTGCTGCCAGTCGATGTGATTGATGCACGGGGGGCGCGTTATCAGACAGCCCTTGAAGAGCTACTCGTGTGCCTGCGTGACGATACTTATGTCACCTCTGACGAGCAAGTTAGTTTTTCTACGGCATCGGGGGAGGAAGCCCGCAATCCCTATAAAGGGTTGCGTGCCTTTCAGCAGGAGGATGCCCTGGATTTCTTTGGACGCGATGCCCTACTCACAGAGCTAATAAAACAGCTCAGGTATATGCTCGCACCGGGAACGCGAGGGATGGTGGGGTCACAACGGCTGCTAACGGTCGTGGGACCAAGTGGCTCAGGAAAATCGAGTGTGGTACTAGCTGGTCTGCTCCCTCGCTTGCAAGCTGGCGCGTTAGCTGGTAGTCAGGAATGGATCTATCTGGAACCGATCGTGCCGGGTACACGTCCCGTGGAGGCTCTTGCCCTCACCCTGGCACCACGTTTTCCAGAAAGATCACTGAAGATGCTATGGGAGGACTTACGCCATGACTCGGCTCGTGGTCTT
>VBJK01000308.1 GCA_005879655.1 Chloroflexota bacterium
TAACTGCATTGGGGTCGGTTCGCACCAGGCCCGACTCTCTGTACCCGTGCGGGGTTATGTACTTTTCCTGTTCGTAGCTTCATTATTTCTTTGTATCTTAGTGAAAGTATACTGGTAAGCGTGCAGTTTGTCAAGAGTGGAATAAGCCCAAGAGTGCCCCATAATATTTGGCAATTAACCAAGTTTTTTTGGCTCAGCGCGACAGGTATGCGAACAACAGAATTGCGAACGTTAGAGGTGCGGTATGGCGCTAGTAATATGAGACCCCCCTAGGGTATACTTGAAGAAAATGATGAGGAGAGTTCCCTTGGTGGAGAACGTAGATTGGACACACTTTAGGACTGCCCACGATCGAGGTGGGAAAGGATGGGTTCCCTCGCCCAGGCAAGCTAGAAAAGCACTTCAGAGAGCAGAAGAAGCAGAAAGATGCAACATGGACGCAGAGGCATGTGGCAAGGAAGCTAGAGATGACAGAGAAATCAGTGCGAGAGCAAGAAAACCACGATGTTGGTTTTGATGCTATCTCCCTGCGTTGGAAGATTGCAGAACTCCTCGATATTCCGCCTATACTCTTCGGGCTGACAGCACGTGTGGATACTGTACAACTGAGAAAAGAGATCAAAAAGTACCGTCAACTGCGGGTGAAAGGTGATCCGTTGAGGACACAGATCAATGTAGCCACGGCACTAGGCATAACAGAAAAGGCAGTACGAGATATGGAAAACCTTGGGAAAGAATTAGACTCGCTAGCACGCCGCCGTGTTTTGGCAAGTCTGCTTGACTGCGTGAGGGAGATCTTATGGCACGCGTGGCCGGAGGAGATTCAGCAAAGATTCGTGCTGCATTAGCCCTCATCAGGCAAGCAGGAACAATCATAAAAGAAGACAGGTTTGAAGGTGATGAATATCAATTGTTTTCCAACTCACTAGAAGTAGCAAAGCGACGTTATCGTATCACCAAAGCAACGGTTCTTATTGGCGCAGGTTGGCTTCAAGAGGCGTTAGATGCCGTAGATGATGTAATGGATCTACCACCAATGGGTGACATGGCCAGGATGAACGCCTTTACTAATTACTTGTGGGCACAGGCATATGCGGACATGGGCACGCTCGATGCGGCTGCAATACCTGCCCAAGAAGCACTTGCCGTCATGAAGCATCTCAATTCGGTGGTGAATATTGCGCGTATTGCTGGCTTACAGTCACAATTAGCGCTGGCCGATCCAAAACACATTGAGGTGATTCGATTAGGGGTGATGCTGCGGGAATGATATAAGCCAAAATTTCCTTTCAAGACGCACAATTGACCAGCAAAGGCTTTTACTAGGCTCATAGAGAGTTACATACCTGCTAGACGAACGGCACAACGATTAGGGAATAGCGCAAGAAGGTGGTACTATTATATGCGAAGCAAATTTCCGTCTCATGAAAGGAGGCACATGACATGAAAACAGACGAATCCCTCAGCGCAACCGTCGAAGAGTACCTGGAAACAATTTACAATATGAGCATGGAAGGAGAACTCGTGATCGGTGCGCGCCTCGCCGAGAAAATGCTCGTCTCAGCTCCCACGGTGACAGAGATGCTCAAACGTCTCGTACGCGATGGGTATATAACCATGGATAGCAAGCGCCATATCACCTTGACAGAGACCGGCTATCAGGCCGCAGAAGCAGTACTACGCCGTCACCGCTTGACCGAGCGCTTCCTGGTTGATATGCTGGGCATGCAGTGGCATCAGGTGCATGAGGAAGCTTGTCGCCTGGAACACTTTATCTCCGGGGCTGTAGAAGCACGCGTGATCGCCAGCTTGAATAACCCGACGACCTGCCCACATGGCAATCCCATCCCTGGCTCTGTACCCAATGCCCGTAGCTATCTCAAAGATCACCATGCCGTACGCCTCTCTTCATTGCCCGTAGGAGCGCAAGCAACCATTCTCTGTATCTCCGAAGTGGTCGAGGATGAAGAAGCCTTAATCCTGTACTTACACGAAAAAGGACTGACACCCCAGATACAGGTGAGTGTCGTTACGCAAAGTAACAGCGATGATCCTGCCGAAAGTGTCAAACTAGCGGTCGATGGACGCGAGATTGCCATTAGCAATGCTGTTGCCCATAAGATCTGGGTGACACGTGAGAAATGAGTATCTCCTTATGAGGCAACCCTTCGCCGCTGAGTGCACCTCACCATCTCCCATTGTTGTGCAGTATGGTGGAAATAAGAACACTGGTGCATCCTCATACTGGCGCAACCGTCTTTGCGAGGTGGGTTTAATCCTTTCCATGCTCTGTTATTATGTGGTTGGTAATCCTAACTTGCCGAGTGGTTTTCTGGCCTCTCTCAACCCGCTTTTTGCATTGCCATTCTTATTACTCTTCGCTCTCTTCGCTTGGTATCGCTTACCATTTGCTATCGCATTGCTACCGCTCTCACTCCCTTATTATCTCTATCAGAAGAACATAGTAGGTAATATACGCTTTAGCCTTACTGAGATTACTTTAGCAACGTGTGTCATCATTGCTGTATTACAATTGTTATTCTTGCAGAACGAGCGACGTAGCTGGCTTGCGTGGTCTGCATGGCGTGCTCGATTGGGACCTTTCATTGTTCCCATCCTGCTCTTCATGACTGCTGCGGCTGTTTCTATTACGGTTGCTTATTCGCAAACAAATGCTTTACGTGCATTGCGGGAAGAAGTCTGTGATCCTCTGCTCTATCTTGGCTTAGTGCTGCTCTATTTACGCACGCGTGAGGACCTCAATCGCCTCATTTTTGCGCTATTGGGAACTGGTTTAAGTGTTGCGCTACTGGGCGCGATACAGTACTTTTTCTTTAAAAATACGCTGGTGTTAGAGGATGGCGTGCGCCGCGTCCATGCTGTCTATGGCAGTGCCAATAGTATTGGTCTGCTCTTCAATTATATCCTACCCATCGCATTCGCTTGGTTGCTGGGACGAGTCTGCTGGAAGAATCGTGCGCTTGCCCTAGCATTGTGTCTACCAATGCTACTGGTCTTATTTCTCACGCAATCGCTAGGAGCTTGGGTGGCGATCGCTGTAGCAACGCTCTTTGTGCTCGTATGCTCTATGCGTCAGCGCAAGTTCTTGCTCATTGGCAGTGGCGTGCTGCTTGTCTTGCTTGCAGTCTTCATAGTGGCCTTTCATACACAGATACTCCATTACGTGACCCTGCGCCATAGTGGCAACGGAGTAAGTACCGTCACCAAGCGTATTTATCTGTGGCAAAGCGCTTTGCAAATGATCCATGATAGTCCCTGGCTGGGCTATGGCATGGATAACTGGCTCTGTCACTATAGCCGTAACACCGTGTGTTTCTCCACTATCCATCACTATTGGATCATCAACGCTCCCACCACGGGGCTACCTACCGGCCTGCATGATGAGCCGAACCTCTCACACCCACATGATATTTTCCTGCATGTATGGGTAAGTATGGGTATATTTGGTCTACTGGCTCTCATTGCGGTATTAGGACTGTTCTACTGGCTGTTCGCACGGATCTTGCGCCATCTGCATACTGCTACTGTCGAGCAGAGCGCTCAACTACGCTGGATGACAGTCGGTATTGCTGCGGCCATGCTAGCGGCTCTAGGGCAAGGATTAGTAGATAGCGCGTTCCTGGAGCAAGATTTATCCTTCTGTTTCTGGATACTGATTGCAGCGTTATTACTATTGCGTACATTATCCGGTACGAGCTGGCGCGGCGAGAAAGCTTAAGCTATTGGCTCTATGAGCTATCTCACACCGTCCTAGCGATGTACTTCATAGTGGTATTTTCCTATACTTACTATACTATAGTATAGTAAGTAATTTAATGGAGAAAATACTATGTTAATGAACATTTCAATCGCTGGATTACTAATCTGGTTAGCATGTCATTTCGTCGGTGATTTTGCCTTTCAAAGCGCCTGGATGAGTATGGAAAAGGGGAAAAGTTGGGAAGTAAACTTTTACCATTGCGCGACATATACTGCGACGTTTATTCTCTTCGCTCACCCATCTCTGGTTGCCACTGCGATTTTGTTTGGCACACACTTTATTATAGATCCGCTAAAAGCACGTTATAAGGTCATTGGTCCGATCTGGGTCGATCAATTTTTGCATGTATTGGCCATCTTGCTCATTCTCATACTGAAGCTCTAGTGTACTGCACTTATCTCAAGTGTAGACAAACGTTGGATTTCGTTGCAAATAGCCTGCACGCCGGGTTGTTCCTGCCCAGTAGCTGGATCGATCCATCCTGCCAGGGCATCATTGGCCAGTCCAGCTAACTCGTTGCGTTGCGCCGTGGCCTGTATGAGTTGCGCGTCTGAGAGAGTGATCAGCTGCTGCACACTTGTGAGCATGCGGTACGACACGTTATTCACCTGGCCAAGTTCCAGTTTGATCTGTGTAGCGCTTCTCGCCTGATTGCTCGGCACGCCCGGAGACTTGATAAATTTCTCCACATGGCCTGCAACATGAATAAAGTATGGCTCTCCCGCCGCTTGTAGACAATCAAGCAGGGGCACATTGGCCGCTTGTACAATGCTCTGGTTTTCTGGATCATGTATGGCACC
>VBJK01000309.1 GCA_005879655.1 Chloroflexota bacterium
TCAGCCAGGTGCGTGTGGCGGCGAGGTGGTGGCGAGGTGGTGGCGAGGTGGTGGCGCCTCGCAGGCAGCACTGGGTACGTCAGCTAAAAAACAGCTGGCAGGTAGGACTTTCGTAGCTATAAGTATCAGCTCTCCTCTCAGGTAGATAGACAATAAGGCAGTTGCTTCCAACCATTCTATGCACACCTGTTTGCTGCGCGCAACAGGTTATGAGCCCGGTCCTGCCTTCCTAAGGTATACACGACTTGTCTTACGTCCTACCTTAGTACTTCACGATGTCATCTCTACTCCCAGACAACATCTCTCTTAAAACATGGCGGTTAAAGGGATCCGAGGATTGGCCCATGTGGAAACAGGAGATATCTGTTATACTCGAAAGCCTGGACCTCTGGGATATTACGGACACGCCAATCACCACGACAGGCCTCAAGGACGAAGAACTCAAGGCGTATAAGAAGAAGGAGGGAAAGGCAAAGGCAATACTGTGGACCAGTATTAGCCAGGATATCCAACCCCTCTTTATCGACAGCGCTGAGACAGCCGCTCAGCTATGGACGGCCTTGAAGAAGAAGTACGACAGACAATCGACGGCAGTGCGATATCGACTCGAAGAGGAGCTGAGCCGACTCACCCTTCCAGAATGTACAGACGCTATAGACTATGCCAACAAGTTCCAGGGACTGGTAAAGAGGATCGGCAAGTCAGGAGAGTCGCTCAGCCAAACGATCCAAATACGCCTGTTTCTAGACAATATCGGACCAGGATATGAGACGTGGATTAGTTTCAAACGGATGATGATCCGAGAGAAACTACCAGAACTAGAGGACCTAGTTAACGATTTCCTGGACGAGGTAAAGGACAAGGGTCCCTCAGAAAACCTGGCACAGATGACATTGAAGGGAAAGACAGGAAAAGGGGCTTGCTACTACTGCGGCAAGCTAGGACACTTTAAAAGGGAATGCAGGGCTCGTCTCAAGGAAAACGCAGGCGAATCGCGTGAGATAGAGCAAAAGGGAGATCACTCAGCGGCAGCCGTGTCTGCGGAATCCGAGGGTGAGATCAGGGCGTGGACTGCATACACGCAAGCGCCAAAGGACAAGGCCCAGATAGGGCAGGACTTATGGTACCTCGATAGCGCAGCCACAGCGCATATGACACACCTGCGAGACGCATTTGTCAGCTATAAAGGGTATAAGGACAACATCACCATAGCCGACGGAACGCAGATCCCGGTGCTGGGGCGAGGGGACGTCCAGATTCAGGTTAACAATGAGGTCGTACAGATACATGATGTCCTATACGCACCTAAGCTCGCAGGGAACCTGGTATCTGTGGGCCAACTCGCAGACAGAGGTATCAGCTGCAACTTTACCGCAGCGGGGGCGCATCTCAGCCGAAACGGCGAAGGGCTGGCGTATGCCAGGCGGGTAGGGAGAAACTACATCCTTGAGTCTACCCGGGAGGCCTACACGGCCAGGATAAGCGTGGCCAAGGACGATAGCTATAGGCTATGGCACAGGCGGCTCGGGCACGCGGGAGAGGAGAAAATGAAACTCCTACAACCAACGGTAGATGGCGTACCGGTATTCGGTCAGGGACCGGGCGAAACGTGCGAAACGTGTGCGACGAACAAGAGTATACGCAAGGTCAGCAGGGAGGCGCCTGAACCGGCAAATCAGCGGCTCGAGCGAGTATATACTGATTTCTGGGGGCCTTTTAACGTACCGACACTCGGAGGAGCAAAGTATATGCTTACCTTCACGGACGACTATTCGAGAAAGTCGTGGATCTATCTTACGAAAGCACGAACAGACCTATACACCAGGTTCAAGGAATGGCGCGCTGAGGTGGAAAGACAGAGCGGTAAGCAGATGAAGGCCCTGCGAAGCGACGGCGCGGGTGAATATGAACGCCTAGCACAACAGCTGCGAAAAGACGGTATTAAATTCGAACCCACAACGGCGTACACGCCAGAACAAAACGGAGTGGCGGAGCGCCTGAATCGAACTCTAACCACAATAATTAGACCAATGCTCTCAGGAGCAGGGCTGCCAACAGCACTATGGGGTGAAGCTGCCCAGACAGCCAATTACGTACGTAATAGGCTGCCACGAAGGTACGGGGACCGAATTGCCACACCAGAGGAAATGTGGACTGGGAAAAAGACGTACCTAGGACACCTGAGAGTGTTTGGCTGTGTGGCATATGCACATGTGGCCAAAGAGCGGCGTGGAAAACTCGATGAGAATGCAAAGCGCGGGATATTCGTAGGCTATACGCCTACGACGCGCCAGTACCGAATATTCGACCCCCAGAAGAAAGCTATTGAGCTCCACACGTCAGTACGGTTCGACGAAAGTAAGAGAGGTGGCGACCTGATACTGGCACCAGCCGGGGCTAGCGAGCCAACGCTGAACGTCGTGGGCCTCGAAAGAGAGGGAATAGGCGACACAATTATTGTACGACCAAGAGTCCCACAATCACGGCAAGGCAGTGGGAGCCAGGAACCAGAACAGGAGCCAGAGCAGGAGCCAGAGCAGGAGCCAGAGCAGGAGCCAGAGCAGGAACCAGAACAGGAACCAGGGCAGGAGCCGGCACAGGGCCCACAGGGCGCAGGCGAAGCGAACGCTGGACGCCCGAGGCGTAGCGGGATCAGGCGACCGGAGCGGTACCGAGCGCAACAGGCAATAGCCAAGCATAACCATGAGATACTCACGCCGACGACCTACGAGGAAGCCGTTACTGGGCCACAGAAGAGACAGTGGAGCGCGGCTATCAACGAGGAACTGCAATCTATTGCAACCAATACCGTTTGGGAACTCGTGGATACCCCAAAGGGGGTAAATATCGTCAGCAGTAAATGGGTCTTTAAGCTGAAATGCCTACCGGACGGCCGAATCGATAGGTATAAGGCTAGGTTAGTTGCTCGAGGATTCTCGCAACAGCACGGGATCGATTACTACGAGACATTCGCGCCAGTTGTTCGCCTGGAAAGCCTACGCATTCTGTTAGCTATAGCGGCAAGGGAAGATCTTGAGGTTCATCAGATGGACGTGGTGACCGCCTACCTAGCTGGAGAGCTAGAAGAAGAAATTTATATGGAGCCTCCTGCCGGCCTACCTAACTCTGAAGGAAAGGTCTGTAAGCTTCTTAGGGGGCTGTACGGACTGAAACAATCAGCACGCGTGTGGAACCAGCGAATCGCAAGAGAGCTGAAGCGATCGGGTATGCGCGCAACCAGCGCGGACCTCTCGGTATGGGTAAATCAAGACCACAGCCTGATCTTAGCGCTGTATGTGGACGACATCGTGCTCTTCGCACGCGAGACGCAGGCGATACGCTGGGCAAAGGAAATACTAACGAAAAGCTTTAATATGAAGGATCTCGGTCCAATCTCCACGGTGTTAGGGATGCGCATACGGCGAGACAGGGCGCAGAGAAGACTATGGGTCGATCAATCTCACTACGTCAGCGATATATTAAGAGAATTCCAGTACGACGAATGCAGACCGATACAGACGCCGGCGGATGGTTATGAATACCTCCGGCCAGTGGGAGCTGAGGACGTACCTTTCGCGGAGACGGCGAGATATCAGCGAGCCATTGGAGAGCTCAACTGGCTCGTACGAGGGACAAGGGTAGATCTGGCATTTGTGGTCCATAAGCTCAGCCAGCACTGCCACAAACCCTGTGAACGGCATTGGAAGGGCGTACAACAAGTCCTTCGATACCTCAAATTCTCGCAAGGGTTTGCACTGTGTTACGAACAGGACAGCAAGGAGCTTGTTGGGTATTCAGACGCAGACTTTGCCTCAGACACGTCAGACAGGAAGTCCACGATGGGATACGCGTACTTACTAAGCGGTGCGGTCGTAACCTGGGCGTCAAGGAAACAGCAGACCATATCGACTTCGACGACCGAGGCAGAGTACGTCGGGCTCTGTAACGCTGCGAAAGAGGCAGTGTGGATCCGAAACTTCTTGCGAGATACCGGACGAAGTATATACGCCGGCGGAACGAGGGCTACGCGCATATTCGGCGATAACCAGGGCGCGTTGCGACTTGTCGCGAACCCAGAATTCCACTCGAAGTCGAAACATATTGACGTCCAGTATCACTACGTCAGAGAACTACTGGAGAAAGGTATAACCACCGTGGAATACGTACCAACGTCGAAAATGGCCGCAGACTGCTTAACGAAGCCCTTGAAAAAGGGTCAACTCGAGGCAAATCTAGACATCTTAGGTCTAAGGGAGGAATGAACCTCACGCGGAGTGGGAGTGTTGCGAGGATGGCCGCGTTCGGTTACAGGCAACAGCCTACACACGTCAGCCAGGTGTGTGTGGCGGCGAGGTGGTGGCGAGGTGGTGGCGAGGTGGTGGCGTCTCGCAGGCAGAACTGGGTACGTCAGCTAAAAAACAGCTGGCAGGTAGGACTTTCGTAGCTATAAGTATCAGCTCTCCTCTCAGGTAGATAGACAATAAGGCAGTTGCTTCCAACCATTCTATGCACACCTGTTTGCTGCGCGCAACAGAATGCTCCGCCAACTACAATGTCTCATTTTCCTACTTGTGCTCTCCACCGTTTTCATGTCGTGGAAGTCGCTATCTCTGATCACCGACTCCCCGTCATTGAAATAGGCGAGATTGCCTTCTGCTGGCTTGCGGGCAGAGATCTGCCTATGGTTCAT
>VBJK01000310.1 GCA_005879655.1 Chloroflexota bacterium
TGCTCACACAACAGCGGCTGCTTGAGGCCTGGCCTGCACACAGCGTTGCCGTCATCTGTCTGGACGCCGCGTGCATGGCCATTGAGCAGCAGGAGGAACAGAATCCAGAGCGTCTGGTCTCTGTCGATCATGTGGCCTCTGTGATCTACACCTCCGGTTCGACAGGGAAACCCAAGGGAGTTGTGACAACGCATCGGGCTATGCTCAATCGCTTCGCATGGATGTGGGAAGCGTTTCCCTTTGAGGCACAAGAGAGGTGTTGCCAGAAGACCTCTTTAAGCTTCGTGGACGCGGTCTGGGAAATGTTTGGACCCTTGCTACGGGGTATCAGCATCGTGCTCATCGCTGATGAGACGCTCAAGGATACACATCAGCTTATTGAGACGCTCAGCAGAGAGCAGATCACGCGCATGGTGCTGGTTCCTTCCCTTTTGCGCGTTCTGCTGGATACAGAGAGCGATCTGGAGCGCCACCTGCCAGATCTGAAATACTGGACCAGTAGTGGTGAGGCGCTCAGCGTGGACTTGGCCATGTTGTTTCTGAAGCATCTGCCGCAAAAGGTGCTGCTCAACCTGTACGGCTCCTCAGAGGTGGCAGCCGATGCCACTTGCTATGAGATAAGGCAAGAGAGTACGCTTCTCTCCAGCGGGGGACTGCTCAGTGTGCCCATTGGTCGCCCGATAGCCAACACAGAGGTGTACCTGTTAGATGCGGCATGGCGACTCGTTCCCATAGGGGTGCCTGGCGAGGTCTACATTGGCGGTGCAAACGTGGCACGTGGCTACTGGCGACGAGCTGATCTGACCGCAGAACGCTTTCTGCCCCATCCCTGGAGCCAGGAGCCGGGAGCACGTCTCTACCGCACAGGCGATCTGGCCCGCTACCTGCCCGATGGAGCCATTGAATACCTGGGGCGCATCGACCATCAGGTGAAACTGCGGGGCTTCCGTATCGAAATGGGCGAGATCGAGGCCATCTTGTCCTCTCAGGCAAGCATCCAGGAGAGCGTGGTTGTCGTGCGCGAGGACAGGGCAGATGACAAACAGCTCATCGCCTATGTGGTCCCAGCTCTCGATGCGGGGGAGAAGCAAGCCTGGGAGCTGGAACAGATTGAGCAGTGGTGCATGCTCTACGACGAGACCTATCACAACGCTGCCTTTCCTCTAGCAGATCCTACCCTCAATCTCTCAGGCTGGAATAGTAGTTATACCGGTCTGCCCATTCCTACTGAAGAGATGCGTGAACAGATCGAGCAAACCGTCACCCGCATTCTGGACCGATCTCCCCAACGCGTCGTTGAGATTGGGGTTGGCACTGGCATGCTCCTGTTTCGTATTGCTCCACATACCCGCTCTTACCTCGCCTCCGATCCCTCGGCTCAAGCTCTAGACTTTGTCCAAAGGACGCTCTCCACCCATCCCTTGCCACAGGTGCGTCTGGTGCAACAAAGCGCACATGAAGCGCTGGCCCTGCCGCCTGAGAGCGTCGATGCCGTGATCATCAATTCGGTCGTGCAGTACTTTCCCGACATCGCCTATCTGCTGCGCGTGCTGCAAGGGGCTTTGGCTGTCTTGCAGCCTGGTGGCTTCCTCTTCATCGGTGATGTCCGCAGCCTCCCCCTGTTCAGGGCCTATGCGACTTCCGTCGAGCTGTACCATGCGACAGACCCATGCTCGCGAGCACAGGTGCGCCAGCGGGTCGAGCAACGTCTGCTCGAAGAAGAAGAGTTGCTCATCGATCCGGCCTTCTTCCAGGCATTGCCGCGTGCATTCCCCCAGCTTGGGCAGGTCTGGCTGCAATTGAAGCGTGGTCGTACCCACAATGAACTCACACGCTATCGCTACGATGTGGTCTTGCGTAAGGCGGCTACCGAAGAAGCATTGGCAGAGCGCACAGTGTGGGACTGGCACGACTCAGCAGTCAGTTATACGCGCATCACAGAGTATTTGAGTGTCTTCATGCCTGACGTGCTCCACATCCGTCGCATGCCCAATAGTCGTTTACAAGCGGATCTGCAAGCGATGGCCTGGATTGAAGGTGAGTCGGGACCAGAAACGGTCGGTCAGTGGCGTCGAGAGCAGGCAAGCCGCGTCTCTGGCACGGCTGGTCTCGATCCCGAAGCGCTCTGGGAACTGGGAGAACGGCTGGGCTATCAGGTGAGCATCAGCGGGTCAATGGCCCCATCGCTCGCTGAATGTGAGGTGGTCATGAGCCGAGGGACTCAGATACAGACCCGGCTGCTGCCTGCCTGCATGTCACAGCCTCTAGAGGCACCCAGGTCCTCGCCCAGATGGTCGAGCTATGTCAATAATCCATTGCAAGGCAAGATGGCACAGACTTGGTTGCCACGTCTGCGCCAATGGCTTGCGGAGCAGCTGCCAGAGTACATGATCCCTGCTCATCTGGTGATCTTAGAGTCGTTGCCACGCACCCCCAACGGCAAAGTCCATCGACAGGCCTTACCGGCACCCGACCGCACTCTGATGAGTCGCAGCGGCACCTTTGTGGCTGCACAAACGCGTCTGCAAGAACAATTAGTGGCCATCTGGGCCGAGCTGTTACACCTGTCGCAAATAGGCATCCACGACAACTTCTTTGAGATTGGGGGGCATTCACTGCTGGCCACACAGCTGGTTTCGCGTCTGCGTCAGATCCTTGAGGTCGAGCTGCCATTGCGCAGCCTCTTTGAAGCCCCAACCGTGGCTTCCCTAGCTCATCACCTTGAGGGGGTGATGCAGACTGCCCCATCTGCGCCTGCTCCGGCCCTAGTGGCTCTGCCCAGGCCAGATGAGCTCCCGCTCTCCTTTGCCCAGGAGCGCTTATGGTTCTTGCATCAGTGGGCAGCCGAGAGTGCCTGGTACAATATCGCCCTGGCTCTTCGTCTGACTGGTCCGTTGCAGCTTGCCGCCCTGGCATGGAGTCTGGCAAGCATCGTGCAGCGACACGAAGTCTTGCGCACGACCATTGAGCAGCGCGCCGGACAGCCCGTCCAGGTCATTGCCGAGCAGTCCTGGCTCGCTATGCCAGTCATTGACCTGCAAGGTTGGGTTGCTGACAAACGAGAGCAGCAAGTCAGCCTGTTACAGCGTGTGGAGGCTGAGCGTCCCTTTGATCTTTCTCGTGGCCCGTTGTGGCGCGTGTGGCTCTTGAAGCTGGATGCTGAGGAGCATGTGCTGTTGTTGACGTTGCATCATATCGTGGCAGATGGCTGGTCAATGGGGGTGCTCATGCGTGAAATGAGGATGCTCTACCAGGCTCGTATCACCGGGCAATCCTCTCCACTGCCAGGACTCTCGATCCAGTATGCCGATTATGCCATCTGGCAGCGCGCATTCCTACAAGGTGCCGTCTTAGAGCAACAACTGGCCTACTGGAAGCAGCAACTGGCTGATCTCTCCCCGCTCTGCCTGCCGAGCGATCACCAGCGACCAAGGGTGCAAACGGAGCGAGGCGCTACCCTGTCTGGCCAGCTCTCAAAAGGCGTCTGCGATGGCTTGCAAGCCCTGTGTCAAAAGTACAACGTGACGCTGTTCATGCTCTTACTGGCAGCATTTCAAGTCTTGCTGATGCGCTATAGCGGTAGCGAGGATGTAGCAGTGGGCACTCCGATAGCCAATCGCAACAGCGCAGAGGTCGAAGACCTGATCGGTTTCTTTGTCAATACGCTGGTGATGCGAAGCGACCTTTCAGGCAACCCGACCTTTGTCGAGCTGTTGCAAAGAGTGCGCGAGGTCTGTTTACAGGCGTATCTGCATCAGGATCTTCCTTTTGAGAAAGTAGTGGAGGCCATCGAACCGGAACGCGACATGAGTCGCACGCCACTGTTCCAGGTGATGTTTGTCTTGCAGAATACCCCGGGAAGCAGTGACGCGGTCTGGGATCTGGCCCAAGCGCGTGCTACGCCGCTGCGGCGTGAGGGGACGACGAGCAAGTTTGATCTGACGCTGTATGTGGTCCACAGAGAGCAGGGGTTAAATTGTGTGTTGGAATACAGTACAGATCTCTTCGAGGTCGAGACCATGAGCCGTCTGCTGGGACATTGGCAGACTCAGCTCGAAGGCATTGTGGCCAACCCGCAGGCGCAGCTCTCTGATCTGCCCTTGCTCACAGAAGCGGAGCGAGAGCAATTGCTGGTGCAGTGGAATGCGACACAGAGAGACTACCCCCAGGAGTTGTGTGTGCACCAGCTCTTTGAGCGGCAGGTGCAACAGACGCCGGAGGCCATCGCACTGGTCTTTGAAGATGGGGCACTGACTTATGCAGACCTCAATCGACGAGCCAACCAATTGGCCCATCATTTGCAAAGCATCACCGATGGGCTTGCCACAGTCGGTTCGCAACTCCTGGTGGGCATCTGTATGCAGCGTAGCATCGCAATGGTCGTGGCACTGCTGGCAGCACTCAAGGCAGGAGGTGCCTATATCCCGTTTGACCCCGATCACCCGGCGGAGCGGCTCACCTGGATGCTCATGGATGCTCGGCCCGTTGTCGTCCTGACGCAAACGCACCTCATGACGATCTTCTCCTTGCACCAGGTCCAATGCATCTGTCTGGATGCCTGCTGGGACGCCATCGCCTGCGAGTCTTCACTCAATCCAACGAGCCAGGTTGCGCCGCAACATCTGGCCTACGTGCTCTATACCTCTGGCTCAACCGGGACTCCCAAAGGAGTGATGGTGAGCC